>JAYPTI010000102.1:0-12306 GCA_038133505.1 Alphaproteobacteria bacterium | reverse complement strand
GGTAGTCCGGCGTGATCGAGCGCCGCACCGGTACTGCGGGCTTCAGCGGCTCGGAGGTGCCGATCCCGTTGCCGCCGGCGAGTGCGTTGAGCGAGGAGTAGACGGTATTGATGACATCGGGGACCTGGTCGGCAGGCACCGGGTTGTTGCCGACATAGGCGGAAACGATCGTTACCGCCATCTTGAGCATTTCCGCATCCTGTATCGGTTGCGCTTCTTCTTCCGCCATATTTCCTATCTACCTTGTTAGAAAGCTCCCCGCTGCGAGGAGAGCCGGGAAGCTGGAATTTATTTCCGTGCCGTTGATCGCATGAACCTCCCTTTTTGTCAAACACAAATAATACTTTCGAATTGTAGAGTATTGTTTCCCCCGAAAACGGCCGTTATCTCTCAAAAACTAATTGCATAAAAGAAATGCACTAATTAAAGCCACTTCGTTCGCAACGCTGTGCGGATACTGACTCAGCGGCGCTATCCCCATAAAAATCGCGCGAAACGGCGCCAGAACTTGTGTCGTGCTGGATTGCCTGACCGAGATATGGTAGTACCCGCGCATCGAAATCATTTCCTGATTCAAGCCACGCGGCTCACGAGACTGTGAACGAAAAAACGATAGCTATTGCCGTTGATCACGGCGGAATTGCGCTGAAGGCGGCGGCCGCAGAAGCGGTTCGCGAGGCGGGTTTCGACGTGCTCGACCTCGGCACCGACAGCGAGGAATCGGTCGATTATCCCGACTTTGCGGAAAAGCTCGTCGCGGCGCTCCGGCGTGGCGACGCGGCGCGCGGAATCCTAATTTGCGGGACGGGAATAGGCATATCCATCGCAGCGAACCGGAATCCCGGGATCAGGGCCGCGCTTTGCTACGACGACGACACTGCGCGCCTGGCGCGGCAGCACAACGACGCCAACGTGCTCTGCATGGGCGGCCGGAAAACGGACGAGGCGACGGCGAAATCCATGGTTCGGATTTTTCTGACCGAAGCCTTCGAAGGCGGCCGTCATGCGCGGCGCGTCGGCAAGATGGGATGACGTCAACGACGTACGGATGATTTTTCGCATCCGGGATTGAATCGAAGTCAGGAGAAAAGGCGTATGAATATGTCCACCGCGAGCGAAGCCGGGATGTCCCACGACGGTTTTTTCACCGCTTCGCTTGCCGAGAGCGACCCCGACCTTTACGGGGCGATCCGCGGCGAACTGGCGCGCCAGCAGGACCAGATCGAACTCATCGCGTCCGAGAACATCGTCTCGCGCGCGGTTCTCGAGGCGGCCGGTTCGGTGCTCACCAACAAATATGCGGAAGGCTATCCGGGCCGGCGCTATTACGGCGGGTGCGAGTTCGTCGACGTCGCGGAGCAGATCGCGATCGACCGCGCGAAGCAGCTTTTCGACTGCGGTTTCGCGAATGTGCAGCCCCACTCGGGCGCGCAGGCGAACGAAGCCGTCTTTTTCGCCGTCCTGAAGCCCGGCGATACGATCCTCGGTATGTCGCTCGCGGCCGGCGGCCACCTGACGCACGGCGCGCCGCCCAACATTTCGGGCAAGTGGCTGCATGCGGTCCAGTATGGCGTGCGCAAGGAAGACGCGCGTATAGACATGGAAGAGGTCGAGCGGCTCGCGAAGGAGCACAAGCCAAAGGTCATCATCGCGGGCGGCTCCGCCTATCCGCGGGTCATCGACTTCGCCGGCTTCCGGGCGATCGCGGATTCTGTCGGCGCCTATCTGATGGTCGACATGGCGCATTTCGCAGGCCTCGTCGCCGGCGGCGCGCATCCAAGCCCGTTCCCGCATGCGCACATCGCGACGACCACGACGCACAAGACCCTGCGCGGCCCGCGTGGCGGCATGATCCTCACCAACGACGAGGATCTCGCGAAGAAGATCAATTCCGCAATCTTTCCCGGTACCCAGGGCGGGCCGCTGATGCACGTGATCGCAGCGAAGGCGGCCGCCTTCGGCGAAGCGCTGCGTCCGGAGTTCCGCGCCTATTCCGCCGCCGTCGTCGAAAACGCGAAGACGCTCGCGGCAACGCTCGTCGAGGGCGGGCTCGATATCGTGTCCGGCGGGACGGACACTCATCTGATGCTCGTGGACCTGAGGCCCAAGGGCCTCACCGGCAAGGTCGCCGAGGGAAGCCTCGAGGAGGCGGGCATGACCTGCAACAAGAACGGGATTCCGTTCGATCCCGAAAAGCCGACCGTCACGTCCGGCGTGCGTCTCGGTTCGCCCGCCGCGACGACGCGCGGCTTCGGCCCGGCCGAATTCCGTCAGGTCGGCGAGATGATCGTCGAGGTGCTGGACGGTCTCGCATCGGGCAGCAACGACAATTCGTCGGTCGAACAGGCGGTGCGCAAACGCGTCGGCGAATTGTGCGCGCGCTTTCCGGTCTATCCCGGTTTCTGACGCCATTGGGGGGAGGGGGCCATGAAATGCCCATTTTGCGGTTCGGACGACACGCAGGTTAAGGACTCGCGTCCGACCGAAGACAACACGGCGATTCGCCGCCGGCGGTCCTGCACGGCCTGCGGTGCGCGCTTCACCACGTTCGAGCGCGTGCAGTTGCGGGAACTGACCGTTGTGAAGTCCGGCGGACGGCGCGAGCCGCTCGACCGCGACAAGGTTGCCCGGTCGATGAACATCGCGCTTCGCAAGCGTGCCGTCGAGCCCGAGCGGGTCGAGCGCGCGATTACCGGCATCATCCGGCGGATCGAAAGTTCCGGCCAGACGGAAGTGACCTCTACCCAGGTCGGAGAACTGGTGATGGATGCGCTCTCGCAGCTCGATCAGGTCGCCTACATCCGCTACGCGTCGGTCTACCGGAACTTCCGCGAGGCCCGCGACTTCGAGGACTTCGTCGAAAGTCTCACCTTCCCCGACGAGGAAGAGGTTGACTGACGAACGTTTCATGCGGATTGCGATCGAGCTCGCCAGGCGCGGTCACGGAAACGTTTCGCCCAACCCGTCCGTCGGGTGCGTCATCGTGAAGGACGACTGCATCGTCGGCCGCGGCTGGACGCAGCCGGGCGGCCGTCCCCATGCGGAAACGGAAGCGCTCGCGCGCGCCCGCGGGGCAGCGGCGGGCGCGACGGCCTACGTCACGCTCGAACCGTGCGCGCATCATGGAAAGACGCCGCCCTGCGCCCGCGCGCTCATCGAAGCGGGCATCGCCCGGGCGGTCATCGGCGTCGAGGACCCGGATCCGCGGGTGAACGGCGGCGGCATCCGGATGCTGCGCGACGCGGGAATAGAGGTCACGACAGGTCTCTGCGCCGCCGAAGCGAAGGACGCCGCTGCCGGGTTCCTGATGCGCGTCGTCGCGGGAAGACCGCTGGTCACCGTGAAGGCGGCGACCACTCTCGACGGCAGGATTGCGACCCGGTCGGGCCAAAGCCAGTGGATCACGGGCGAGACCGCGCGCGCAATGGGTCACGGCCTACGGGCGCGCAACGATGCCATCCTCGTCGGTGCAGGCACGGCGCGGGCCGACAATCCGTCGCTGACCTGCCGTCTGCCGGGGCTGGATGAACGCTCGCCGGTTCGCGTGGTCGTCGTCGGCCGGACGCCTCTTGCCGCCGACAGCGCGTTGCTCGGCACGGCCGAAGAAATACCGACATGGGTCGTTTTTCCCGAGGATGCGAATCCGGGCGACCGCCGGGCTGCCGTGGATGCAGGGGCGGAAGTCTTGGCGGTACAAGGAAACGGCGCTGGCGGGGCGGATCCCGCGGCGGTGCTGGCGGCGTTGGGAGACCGCGGGATCACCCGGCTTCTCGTCGAGGGCGGCGGCCGGATCGTCGGGTCCCTTCTCGCCGCCGGGCTCGTCGACCGGGTCGTCTGGTTCCGCGCGCCGGTCCTCATCGGCGGGGACGGGCTTGCCGCGGTGGACGGTTTCGGGCTGGACGCGCTTGACGGCGCTCCCCGGTTCGTCGAAGTATCGCACCGCCGGGCCGGACCGGATTCGGTCGAGGTCTACGCGCGGAGCGAATAGGGAAACGGCATGTTTACGGGAATCGTCACCGATCTCGGCAGGATCAGAAAGATCGAGAAGCGCGGCGACACGCGCGTCGAGATCGATACCTCGTACGATACGGACGACATCGATATCGGCGCGTCGATCGCATGCTCGGGGCCGTGCCTGACGGTCATCGAAAAGGGCAAGGGCTGGTTCGCGATCGAGGCGTCGGCGGAGACGCTGGACAAGACCGGTCTCGGAGACTGGCAGGTCGGGACCCCGGTGAACCTCGAACGCGCCATGCGCGTCGGCGACGAACTCGGCGGGCACATCGTCTCCGGCCATGTCGACGCGGTCGCCACGATCGTCGACATGAAGCCCGAGGGCGACAGCGTCCGCTTCACGTTCGAGGCACCGGAGCGCTTCGCCCGCTATATCGCGCCAAAGGGATCGATCTGCCTCGACGGCGTCTCACTAACCGTGAACGAGGTCGACGGAAACCGTTTTGGCGTCAATATCATCAGCCACACCCAGAGCGTGACCACGTTCGGGGAACGGAAGGTGGGCGACCGCATCAACATGGAAATAGACACCATCGCGCGTTATGTTGCGCGTCTGCTGGGTAAGGATTGAGCGCGTGTCTGATCAGAAGAAATTCTCCGTCGTCGGCAAGGACGACGTCGCGGCCGCTGCGGCCGCAGCCGACCAGGACGAACTGAGCGCGGCGCTCTCGCCGATCTCCGAGGTCATCGACGAAATCAGGAACGGCCGCATGGTCGTGATCGTCGACGACGAGGATCGCGAGAACGAAGGCGATCTCGTGGTCGCGGCGCAGATGGCGACGCCCGAGGTGATCAACTTCATGGCGAAGCACGGCCGCGGGCTCATCTGCCTGTCGATGACGCCGGACCGTATCGACAAGCTCGGCCTCAGCCTGATGTCGACCGACAATCGCTCGCAGTTCGAGACGGCCTTCACGACCTCCATCGAAGCGCGCGAAGGCGTGACGACGGGCATTTCCGCTGCGGACCGCGCGCGGACCATTTCCGTCGCCATCGATCCCAACCACGGTGCGGAAGACATCGTCACGCCCGGGCACGTCTTTCCCTTGCGGGCGCAGGCAGGCGGCGTGCTGGTTCGGACCGGCCATACCGAGGCCGCCGTCGACCTGGCGCGGCTCGCGGGCCTCAACCCGTCGGGCGTGATCTGCGAGATCATGAACGAGGACGGGACGATGGCGCGGCTTCCCGATCTCGTTCAGTTCGCGCAATTCCACGGGCTGAAGATCGCGACCATCGCCGATCTGATCGCCTATCGGTTGCGCAACGATTCTATCGTCGAGCGCTCCCTGACCACGCGCATCGACCGGAAGCACGGCGGCAGCTTCAAGCTCATCGTCTATCGCAACCGCATCTCCGGCGCCGAACATCTTGCATTGGTGAAGGGCGATATCTCGACGGAGGAGCCCGTGCTGGTCCGAATGCATGCGGTGAACATTCTCGACGATATGCTCCACGATACGACGAACAACCGCGATAGCGAGCTGGAAGCGGCGATCCGCGCCGTCGGCGACGAAGGGCGCGGTGTCGTCGTGATCATCCGCGAACCGTGGGCCGAGAAGCTGTCGAACCAGGTCCGTGCGCGTCACCGGCTGCCGTCCGATCCGCTGTCGGCGACCGCGGAGATTTCGGTGAGCCCGGACGACGAGGGCGAGATCACCGCGCCGCCCGCGCTGCGCGATTTCGGCGTCGGCGCGCAGATCCTGTCGGACCTCGGGGTCCGGGAGATGGAGCTGCTGACCAACCGGGCTCGCGCGATCAAGGGGCTCGAGGGCTTCGGGCTGACCGTCACCGGCCGCCGGCCCATCGACCGCATCGAAGAATAGGGAACGCATCATGGCCGACGGCCCCCACATCATGATCATCGAGTCTCCTTATTACGAGGAGATCGCCGGCCGGATGATCGACAGCGTGCTCACCGAAATGAAGGAAGCGGGCGCGACCTACGAACGGTTTTCGGTCCCCGGCTCCTTCGAGCTGCCCGGCGCGATCAAGATGGCGATCGATGCGGACCCGAACCGGTTCGACGGCTATATCGCGCTTGGTTGCGTCATTCGGGGCGAGACGTCGCATTACGATTACGTGTGCCTCGAGAGCGCGCGGGGGCTCAACGATCTCGTGCTGGAATACGGGATTGCCCTCGGCTATGGCGTTCTGACGACGGAGAACGGCGAGCAGGCGCTGGCGCGCGCCAGCCGCGACAAGCACGACCGGGGCGGTGCCGCCGCGCGGGCGTGCCTCGCGATGATCGACCTCAAGCGCAAACTAAACGAACCGCGATGACCGGGACCGCCGCGCGGCCACAAAAACGGTCCGGAGGCGGCGGAGGACCGAAGGGAAGCGCCCGGCGAAGCGCCGCGCGTCTGGCCGCGGTTCAGGCGCTCTATCAGACGGACCATTCGGGCGCGCACCCCGACGCCGTCCTCGAGGAGTTTCTCCGCTTCCGGCTCGGCGACAGTTTCGACACCGAGCACGACGTCGCGCCGGACAAGAACCTGTTTTCGGAAATCGTCCGCGGCGTGTCGGCGCGGCGCCGGTCGCTCGACGACATGATCTCGGCGGTGCTGACCGAAAGCTGGTCGCTCGGCCGGCTGGAATTCATCCTGCGGGCGATCCTGCGCGCCGGCGTCTACGAACTCGAGGCGCGTCCCAACACCCCCGCACGGGTCGTGATCACGGAATATGTCGACGTCGCGCATGCATTCTACGACGGACAGGAGCCCGGCATGGTGAACGGTCTTCTGGACCGTCTCGCGCGGACGCTTCGGCCCGAGGAGTTCGGCGGCGCGCGCGAAGCCGGAGACGGGGGCGGTGTCTGACGGCCGGCGCGGCGAGTTCGACCTGATTGCGGCACTGTTCGCCCCGCTCGCCGCGGGAGACAGCCGCGCTCTCGGACTGACGGACGATGCCGCCCTGCTGCCGGCAAAACCGGGTTACGAGACCGCCGTCACCACGGATACGATGGTCGCCGGCGTCCATTTCCTCGAGACCGAGGCGCCAGGACTGGTCGCCCGCCGCCTGCTTCGCGTCAATCTGTCCGATCTGGCGTCGATGGGAGCCGAGCCGGACGGATATTTCCTGAACCTGTCGGTGCCGGCGTCGACGAGCGATGCGTGGCTCGAGGGATTCGCCGGCGCTCTCGGGGATGACCAGAAGGCATTCGGCGTGGCGCTGCTCGGCGGCGACACGACCTCGACCCCGGGGCCGACGACGCTGTCAGTGACAATGCTCGGCTCTGTGCCCGCAGGGACGGCAATTCGAAGGGCCGGCGCATCGCCCGGCGATATCCTCATGGTTTCCGGTACGATCGGCGACGCTGCGCTTGGGTTGTCGGATCTGTCGGCAGGCAAGGCTGACCGACCCTACCTGGTTGCGAGGTTCCAGACGCCGGAGCCGCGCCTGGCCCTCGGCGCCGCATTGCGCGGAATCGCCTCGGCGATGGCCGACGTTTCGGACGGCCTCGTCGCGGACACGGGGCACATCTGCGAGGCATCCGGTCTGCAGGCGGAGATCGTCGCCGCGGCCATTCCTCTTTCCGACGATGCGGCCGCGGCCGTCGCGGCGGGCGAAACGGATATTTCCGCCCTGGCGACCGGCGGCGACGATTACGAGCTGGTCTTCGCCGTTCCCCCCGCCAATCGCGAGGCAGCGTTCTCGGCAGGCTTTGCCGCCGGCGTGGACGTGACCGAGATCGGACTGTTCGGGGCCGGCGAGGGCGTCACGCTTCGCGGGCCGGACGGTCGCCTTTTGGAAATGGCGAAGGCGGGATACAGACATTTCTGAGGCGGATTAACGCTCTGTTTTCCTTCCTTTGCGATAACGCACGCGGAAGGAAAGGCAGACGATATGACCGGACACGCACGTTTTCGTGCATTTCTCGCATTTCTTGCCATGGGCTTCGTTGCGCTCGCCTTGTGGGCCGGAAACGCTGAGGCGGCCGGCGGCGGCGCACCCAAGGGCCGGTTGTCGGCGAACCAGTTCGTCGCGCTGAAGCCGTTTATCATCCCGATGACCCCCAAGGGCGAGGAACGCCGTCAATTCACGCTGATGATCGCGCACGAACTCGCCGACGAGGACGACCGCGATTTCGTGAAGGAACGCATTCCCCTGATCCGGAGCCGGGTCTACGACCTCCTTTTCCGCCTGATCGCCTTTCGGACGCAGGAACCCCTTGTCCCCAATATCGGGCTGATAAAGCGCAAGATGCTGGAGATCGCCGGCAGCGTCATGGGACAGGACAAGGTCAACTCGATCGTCGTTCAGCAGGTCTATACCGGCCGCGCCCCGTGACGCGCGGGGCAGCCGCCCGGATTCCGCATGGGAGATAACGCGGTTGCGAATTTTACTGACTTCCGTTCTGACGTAAAGTCCGCGCCATGAGCGTTTCCTACATTCGCAGGAACATTTTCCTGCTCGCCTCCTGTCAGGCCCTGTTCATGACGACGACATCGGCGATCATTTCGACGGCGCCGATCGTCGGCGGCACGCTGCTGCCCGAGGACAAGGCGCTGGCGACGCTGCCGCTCGCGATCCAGTTCGTCGCGATGGCGCTGACGACGATACCGGCCTCCCTGTTTATGGGGCGGTTCGGCCGCCGTGTCGGCTTCATCACGGGCGCGTTCATCGGCGCCTCGGGCGGCGCGCTCGGCGCGTACGCGATCATGCAGGGCGATTTCGTCCTGTTCTGCATCGCATCGACGCTGACGGGCAGCTTCAACGGCTTCTGCCAATATTTCCGTTTCGCCGCCGCGGATGTCGCAACCAACGAGTTCCGCAGCAAGGCGATCTCCTACGTGCTTGCGGGCAGCGTCGTCGCCGCAATCCTGGGGCCGACGCTTGCGCGCAATACGCTCGATCTGCTGCCGGTCCAGTACGCCGGCGTCTACCTTGCGCTGATCGCGGTCTATCTGCTCGTCGCTTGCGTCGTTAGTTTCATCTCCATCCCGAGGCCCGTGAGGCAGCAGGGACCGCGCGGCGGTCGTTCCCTCGGCGAGATCGTCCGGCAGCCCAAGTTCATCATAGCGGTGTGCGCCGGTACGTTCGGCTATCTCGTCATGTCCTTCCTGATGACGGTCACGCCGATAGCCATGGGCGTGTGCGGTTTCACGTTCGCCGATTCCTCCTACGTGATACAGGCGCACGTGCTCGGCATGTACCTTCCGGCCTTTTTCACGGGGCATCTGATCCAGCGCTTTGGCGTGCACAACATCCTGATGGCGGGCGCGGTCCTGCTGGGGAGTTGCATCGTAATCAATCTCGCGGGCATCACCTTCCTCAACTTCCTGTCGGCGCTGGTGCTGGTCGGGGTCGGCTGGAATTTCCTGTTTACCGGCGGCACGACGCTACTGACCGAGACCTATACGCCCGAGGAAAAGGCGAAGGTGCAGGGGCTCAACGACTTCTTCATCTGGGGTACCATTTCCATCGGCGCCGTCACGTCGGGCGCCGTTCAGCACACGCTCGGATGGGAAGCGGTCAACCTCGTCATGGCGCCGCTCGTTCTTGTCGTCTTCGCGGTTACGATCTGGCTACGGATCTCTGCGCGCCGGGCGGCGGGAGTGCAGCAGGCGGCCTGAAAGCGCCCGGCGATACCCGTTTCGCGTCCAAACGACCATAAAAATGCGATTCCGTTAGCGGGATTGCCTTGCTGGCACAGTTCTGGCATGTTCCGCGCGTTTTCGCGGGTCCCCGGGGCTGTCAGCGCGCCTTGCGCTGTCTGAGGGACCCCCCAAGTCCCTGACAAAACAAGGATTTTAAAGATGTCTACAGCTTATTGGGTCGTGATCGCCTGTGGCGTGCTCGCGATCCTGTACGGGCTTTACGCAAGCCGGTCGGTTCTCTCGGTGTCGGCAGGCAACGAGCGGATGCAGGAGATCGCGGGCGCCGTCCAGGAAGGCGCAGCGGCATATCTCAACCGGCAGTACATGACCATTGCGATCGTCGGTATCGTGGTCGGCATCGTGCTGTTGCTTCTGCTGGGCATCTATCCGGCGATCGGCTTCGTCATCGGCGCGGTTCTGTCCGGCGCAGCCGGCTATATCGGGATGAACATCTCGGTGCGCGCCAACGTGCGCACGGCCGACGCCGCTCGGGCCGGTGGCCTGCAGCCGGCGCTGACGGTGGCCTTCAAGGCCGGTGCTGTCACCGGCATGCTCGTCGTCGGTCTCGGCCTGCTCGGCGTGGCGATCTATTACCTCATTCTCCGGGGCGTGTACGACCCGGCGAGCGACGCCGGCCTTCGCCACATTCTCGAAGCGCTCGTGGCGCTCGGCTTCGGCGCATCGCTGATCTCGATCTTCGCGCGTCTCGGCGGCGGTATCTTCACCAAGGGCGCCGACGTCGGCGCCGACGTGGTGGGCAAGATCGAAGCCGGCATCCCCGAGGACGATCCCCGGAATGCGGCGGTGATCGCGGACAACGTGGGCGACAATGTCGGCGACTGCGCCGGCATGGCCGCCGACCTGTTCGAAACCTACGCCGTGACCGTCGTCGCGACGATGCTGGTCGGCGCCGTGTTCTTCGCCGGCGCGGTTCGCGAAACGATGCTGCTCCTGCCTCTTCTGATCGGTGCGGTCTGCATCATAGGTTCCGTCATCGGGACGTTCTTCGTCCGGCTCGGCGGCTCCAACAACATCATGGCGGCGCTCTACAAGGGCTTCGTCGCTTCGGCGGTGATCTCGGCCATCCTTATCGGCATCACGGTCTACATGGTGTTCGGCAGCTTCTCGGCCGAAATCCCGATGACCAACGGTTCGATCCAGGCGCGGCACCTGCTGTATTGCGGTCTCGTCGGCCTCGTGGTCACCGGTCTGATCGTGTGGATCACCGAGTACTACACCGGTACCGAGTACCGTCCGGTCCGCAGCGTCGCCAAGGCGTCGGAAACCGGCCATGCGACGAATGTCATCCAGGGCCTCGCGGTATCGATGGAAGCGACCGCGGCGCCGGTGATCGTGATCGCGGCGGGCATCCTCGTTGCGTATTTCGCAGCCGGTCTCTACGGCATCGCCATCGCGGCGACCACGATGCTGGCGCTCGCCGGCATGGTCGTCGCGCTCGACGCCTACGGCCCGGTGACGGACAACGCGGGCGGTATCGCCGAGATGGCCGAGCTGCCGGAAGAGGTCCGCAACTACACCGACGCGCTCGACGCGGTCGGCAACACGACCAAGGCGGTCACCAAGGGGTACGCGATCGGTTCCGCCGGTCTCGCGGCGCTGGTGCTGTTCGCGGCCTATACCGAGGACATGAAGCACTACGTCCCCGAGGTCGCGGCGCAGGTGAAATTCAGCCTGCAGGACCCCTATGTCGTCGTCGGCCTGTTCCTCGGCGGCCTGCTGCCGTACCTGTTCGGCTCCCTCAGCATGATGGCGGTGGGCCGGTCTGCGGCCGCGGTCGTCGTCGAGGTGCGCCGTCAGTTCCGCGAAATCGCCGGCATCATGGAAGGCACGGCCCGCCCCGAATACGGACGCGCGGTCGACCTGCTGACCAAGGCGGCGATCAAGGAAATGATCATCCCGTCGCTCCTGCCGGTGCTGGCCCCGATCGTGGTGTACATGGTCATCAACTGGATCGGCGGCCAGGCCGCGGCGTTCACGACGCTTGGCGCCCTGATGCTCGGCACCATCGTCACCGGCCTGTTCGTGGCCCTGTCGATGACGTCGGGCGGCGGTGCCTGGGATAACGCCAAGAAGTACATCGAAGACGGAAACCACGGCGGCAAGGGCTCCGATGCCCATGCGGCCTCCGTCACCGGCGATACCGTCGGCGATCCGTACAAGGATACGGCGGGCCCCGCGGTGAACCCGATGATCAAGATCATCAACATCGTGGCGCTTCTCCTGCTGGCGGTGGTTGCGACCAACTGACCGGCAGACGCCGCAGAACGAGAAAAGGCCCCGGAGCGATCCGGGGCCTTTTTCTTTGCCCGCTGCCGGATGCGCCGGCGGATCAGGGATCGCCCAGCACGCCGCCTTCGCCGGTGCGGCCGCCGCCGAAGCGGCCGAGATTGCCGATAAGCTGTTCGAGGATCGTCAATTCGCGGCCGCGGGTCGGCGTCTTGCGTTCGACGATCTGGACGTCGCGTCCGTCCTCCTTGGACAGGCGTTCGACCTGGCGCACGATACCGTCCTTGTCGAAGCGGATGACGAGGACCGTTCGTTCCAGAATCTCCGGTTCGAGAAACGCGAACCTGCTGGTCAGCGATCCCACGTAGTACCAGGATCCATTATCGAAGGTCGAAATGGCGGACGGCGTTCCGAGCATCGCGGTGACCTGTTCGCGGTTGCTCATACC
>JAYPTI010000101.1:4022-12346 GCA_038133505.1 Alphaproteobacteria bacterium | reverse complement strand
AAAGGTGCGCGCATGTGCCATCGGCCGAGCGATGCGCGGCGCGTCCTTCTCGATGACGGCAAGCGCCGCCGCCGCCGCGCCGACGACGGCCGGCGGGAGACCGGTGGTGTAGACGAGGCTGCGCGCGCGGTTGCGGATCAGGTCGATCACCGGCTCGCTCGCACACAGGAACGCGCCGTAGCCGCCGGCCGCCTTGGAGAGCGTGCCCATCTGCAGCGGGATATCGGGCACGGGATCGAACTCGTAGGCAGAGCCGCGCCCGCCGCCGAGAACGCCGAAGCCGTGCGCGTCGTCGGCCATGAGCCAGGCGTCGTGCGCCGCCGCGACCTTCGCCAGCGCATCGAGCGGCGCGCGGTCGCCGTCCATCGAAAAGACGCCCTCGGTGACGACGAGGCAGGTGCCCGCCGCGCCGCGCCTGTCTGCGAGGAGGCGGTCGAGATCGGCCGGGTCGTTGTGGGAAAACAAGGCGATATCGGCGCGGCTCGCGCGCGCGCCCATATGCATCGAGGCATGGCCGAGCGCGTCGATGACGACGAGATCCCCCGGCCCCGCCAACGCGGGAACGATGCCGGTATTCGCCATGTAGCCGCTGCCGAACACGCAGGCGGCTTCGGTACCCTTGAAGGCGGCGAGCCGGTCCTCCAGCCCGCGATAAAGCGGGTGGCTGCCCGTGATCAGCCGCGACGCCCCGGCGCCCGCGCCGTAGGTCTCGATCGCGGCGGCGGCGGCGCGTTTGACGACCGGATGATGGGTCAGGCCGAGATAGTCGTTGCAGCAGAACGAGACCAGCTCGCGGCCGCCGCGGCGCAGACGCACGGCGTCCGTCCGGTGCGTTTCCTGCACCGTCCGCCGGATGCCGCGCGCATCGAGCGCGGCGAGTTTGTCGCGGGCGAACCGGTCGAGCGATTCGGAAGACATGCGAAATCCCGCTTGTCGCAATGGGGCCGGCCCCTACTATAGCGCACATGACGATTCTCACGACCGACCCCGCCGCCGATATCGCCGCTGTCTACGGCACGCCGCGCCACGACTGGACGCAAGCCGAGGTGCGCGCGCTCATCGATGCCCCCTTCAACGACCTCGTGCATGCCGCGCAGACTGTGCACCGGCTGCATTTCGACGCCAACGAGGTGCAGGTCTCGACGCTGCTCAGCATCAAGACGGGCGGCTGCCCGGAAGACTGCGCCTATTGCTCGCAGAGCGCCTACAACGACGCGAGCGGCGTGAAACCGGAGAAGCTCATGTCGCTCGACGCGGTCCGCGCGGCCGCCCTGAGGGCGAAGGATTCCGGCGCGACGCGGTTCTGCATGGGAGCGGCGTGGCGGAGCCCGAAGGACCGCGACATGGATGCCGTCTGCGACATGATCGCAGAGGTGAAGGCGCTGGGCCTCGAGACGTGCGTCACGCTCGGCATGCTGGAAGACGGCCAGGCGGACCGCCTGCGGGATGCCGGGCTCGACTACTACAATCACAATATCGACACGTCGGAGGACTATTACGGCGAGATCGTCTCGACGCGCACCTTCGCCGACCGGCTCGATACGCTCGGCAATGTCCGAGTCGCGGGCATCAACGTCTGCTGCGGCGGTATCCTTGGGATGGGCGAGACGCGAACGGACCGCGCCGATATGCTGCAGGTGCTCGCGACCCTGCCGGCGCATCCGGAGAGCGTGCCGCTCAACATGCTGGTCGCCGTCCCCGGCACGCCGCTCGAGAACGTAGCGCCGCTGGAGCCGCTCGAGATGGTGCGCGCCATCGCGACGGCGCGCCTCGTGATGCCGGAATCGATGGTGCGGCTGTCGGCCGGCCGGCTGGAGATGGACGACGCCACGCAGGCGCTATGCTTCCTCGCCGGCGCCAACTCGATCTTCTACGGCGACACGCTGCTGACCACCGGCAACCCGGCGCAGCATACCGACCGCGACTTGTTCGACCGGCTCGGCGTCCGGCCCATGCCAGCGGAGACGGCGCAGACCGCCGCCGAATAGGGCCGTGTCCCGCGTCCCGACCCCTCACCTCTGGCTTCCCTATACGCAGATGCTCGATGCGCCGACGCCGCTGCGCGCGGCTCGGACGGAGGGCTGCCGCATCGTGCTCGAGGACGGCCGGGAACTGATCGACGCGGTCTCGTCCTGGTGGACGGCGTGCCACGGCTACAACCATCCGCACATCGTCGCCGCGATGGAGAAGCAGCTGCGCGACATGCCGCACGTGATGTTCGGCGGGCTGGTGCACGAACCGGCCGAGCGGCTTGCGGAGCGCCTCGCGACGCTGCTGCCGGGCGGGCTGGAGCGCGTCTTCTTCGCGGATTCGGGCTCGGTCGCCGTCGAGGTCGCGCTCAAGATGGCGATACAGGTCTGGATCAACCGCGGCGAGACCGGCCGCACGAAGTTCGTCAGCTTCCGCCACGGCTATCACGGCGACACGATGGCCGCCATGTCGGTGACCGACCCCGAGGAAGGCATGCATGCGCTGTTCCGCGGCTATCTTCCCGAGCAGCTTCTCGCGGATATTCCGCGCGACGCGGCATCCGAACAGGCGCTGCGCGATCTGCTGGCGGCGCACGCGGGCGAGATCGCGGGCGTGATCGTCGAGCCGCTGGTCCAGTGCGCGGGCGGCATGAAGATGCACGATGCCGATGTCCTGCGAACCATTGCGGATGCGGCGCGCGACGCCGGCACGCTGCTGATCTGCGACGAGATTGCCGTCAATTTCGGACGCGCCGGCAGCCTGTTCGCCATCCAGCAGGCGGACGTGGTGCCCGACATCATCTGCCTCGGCAAGGCGCTGACCGGCGGCGCGATCAATCTTGCGGCGACCGTGGCGACCGCCGACGTCTTCGACGCGTTCCTGTCCGACCGGCCCGAGGCGGCGCTGATGCACGGGCCCACCTACATGGCGAGCCCGCTGGCCTGCGCCGCTGCAAACGCCTCGCTCGACCTGTTCGAAACCGAGCCCCGCCTCGCGCAGTCGGCTGCCATCGAAGAGACGCTCACGCGCGATCTCGCGCCGCTCGCCGGCCTGCCCGGCGTCGTCGACGTGCGGGTAAAGGGCGCGATCGGCGCGGTCGAGGTCGCGGAGCTCCACGATCTCGGCTGGCTCAAAGCGCAGTTCGTCGAGGCCGGCATCTGGCTACGCCCGTTCGGCAACGTGATCTACACGATGCCGCCGCTGACGATTTCGGAGGGGGAGTTGGCCGCGATTACCGGCGGAATAGCCGAGATACTCCCGCGCTGGACGGCAAGGAGAATATAGACCAGACGCGCTGCGCTGGCCTGCGCACCGATCCCTATGTTGACGAGATCTTCAACCCGGCCTTTTCGAGGCCATCCAGAATATGTTCGGCGTCGTCGAAAGCCGTGTTCCATTTAAGAAGTTCGGCACGCGCATCGAAATCGGGTTTCAAATCTTTCAGGCGCTCGATGACACCAGCAGCCCGGTCTCTTTCTGCTAGATGGCCGAGCGCCGCCGCTTCGATAATCCGTGTCCAGTAGAAGTCGGGCAACTGGATGTTTTCGATATCTGTCAGAACCGCATGGAAATCTTCCTGTTCGAAATGCAGTCGTGCGAAGGTGAAATGATACCAGCTCGGATGCAGCGGATTGAGGCGAATCGCCTGGGTCATCAGCTCCGCGCCGCGTTCCGGCTGGCCGATATACGCATAATAGTGCGCCACGTCGGCGAGGATTTCCGGATCGTTCGGGTTGAGCGCAAGCGCCCGTTCGGCTTCGGCATAGAAGCGCTCGTTCTCGCGCCTGAAGAAATGAACGATCGCCATCCAGCAATGCGCTCCGGCATTCTGCGGGTCCAGCTCGATAGCCTTTCGCGCCATATCGAACGCCCGGTGGATCGGGTCCGGTCTGGGATTGAAGTCGAACCGGTATTCGGCCAGGTAGACGTTCGCCAGCAAGGCATAGGCGTCCGCATATCCGGGATCTAGTTCAACCGCCTTCTCCAAGAGCTCGCGCGCCTCCGCGTGAAGCGAGGGATCCAGCGTTGCGGTGAAGCGTCTGGCACGCAGCAAACAATCGTAGGCATCCAGATCGGACGTTCCTTTCGCAAGGGTCCTCTCCAGCGCAGCACCCTGGAGACGAACGCCAAGCATCGCGGCAATCGTTTGCGTCACCTCGTCCTGGACGTCGAATACGTCCTCCATGCTCCGGTCGAACCGGTCCGCCCACAAATGCGTCCCGCTGCCGGCCTCGATGAGCTGCGCGGTGATGCGCAGGCGATTGCCCGACCGCCGCACGCTGCCTTCGACGACGTATCCGGCATTCAGGTCGCGCCCGACCTGTGCGACGTCCACCGTTCGCCCCTTTTACTGAAAGGTCGAATTACGGGCGGTGACGCGGCAGTCCCGGAAGCGGGCAAGCTCCGTGATGATGTCTTCGGTCAGGCCGTCCGAAAAATATTCGTCGTCGGCGTCGGGACTCATGTTGGTGAAGGGCAGGACGGCGATCACCGGGCGACGCCCGGCGCGCTCCCGCACGCCTGCCGTTTCCCGACCGGGTGCCGCCGGAGCCCCTCCGATCGCATAGACCCGTACCGGCCGGTCGATGTTCTTGAGGATTTGCGGCCCTATATCCTCGAACGACGCATCAACCTTGTCACCGGCCTGCTCGTAAATGCCGGACGATACGTAGACGCTGCCGGGCTCCGCGATCGCCTCGAGACGGGCGGCGATATTGACGCCGTCCCCGAATACGTCGTCTCCGTCGACGACGACATCGCCCAAATTGATACCCATCCGGAGAGCGAGCCCGTCGTGGGCGGCCGCGAGCGAACGCTGAATCTCCATGCTCGCCTCAACCGCGTCCACGGCACTTGCGAATTCGATGAGAAAGCCGTCTCCCGTCGTCTTGACGACGCGGCCGCCATGAGAGGAGACGACCGGTTCTACGACACCGGTCCGGAGCATCCGGACGGCCGCAAGCGCATTTCCCTCGTTCTCCCGGACCAGCCTGCTGTATCCTACCACGTCGGCCGCCACGATCGCCGCAAGGCGCCGCATTACGCGCTTGTCGTCCATCTACTCTTCCCTGCCTACCCCGCTCGCCCAGCGGAAACTCCCGGAAATACTATGTTTGCCCGCCGATTCCGTCCACTGGCGACAATGGACGATCACTCGAACGGCGAGCCGTCCTTCGCCATCAGCCGGCGGCCGATCAGGTCCTTGAGCGTTTCGGTCGTGCCGCCGCCGAGCGAGCCGTAGCGCGCGGCGCGGTAGTAGCGCGACGCCGGGCATTCATCGGTATAGCCGTAGCCGCCGTGCACCTGCACCGCCTCGTTGGTCACGCGGATCGCCATCTCGTTGCACACCGTCTTGGCGGTGGCCGCCAGCAGCGGATCGGGGAACGGATCGGCGGTGACGCAGGCGCGGTAGAGGATGCTGCGCGCGGCCTCGATGTCGCGGTACATCTCCGCAAGCTTCCAGCGCATGCCCTGGAAGACGCCGATGGGCCGGCCGAACGCCTCGCGTTCCTTCGCGTATTTGAGCGACTCCTCGAGCGCGCCTTCGGCAAGACCCAGCGAGATCGCGGGGTTGAGGCAGCGCTGCGTGTTGAACGCCGACAGGAGCTTGCGGAACCCGTCCTCGGTGAGCACCACGTTCTCGGCCGGCACCTCGCAATCCTCGAAGCGGAGCTCGTGCAGGTACTCGCCGCCCATCGTGTGGAACTTGCCGATCATGGTGAGGCCCGGCGTGCCGCCGTCGACCAGCACGCAGCCGATGCCCTCGCGCCCTTCCTTGCCGTTCACCCGCGTGAAGACGACGAACATGCCCGCCTCCTCGGCGCGGCTGATCAGCGTCTTCACGCCGTTGACGCGCGCGGTGCCGCCGTCGATCACGGTATTCGTCTCGTAGGCGGCGACGTCGGTACCGGCCTGCGGCTCGGTCATGCAGATCGACAGCACGCACTCGCCGGTCGCGACCTTGGGCAGGATGCGCTCCTTGATGCTGTCGGGCGCGTAGGTCGCAATGATGCGGGTCTGGGTGCCGACCTCGCCGAGAACGGCCATCGCCGTCGGATAGCAGCCCTTGGCGATTTCCTCGAGCACCAGCGCGGTGTCGAATACGGGGAGCTCCATGCCGCCGTACTGTTCCGGCACCGCCATGCCGAGCACTCCGATCTCCGCCAGCGCCTTGAGGTTCTCCCACGGGAACGCGCCATCGAGATGTTTCTGCGCATCGGGACGAATCTTGTCGCGCACCACGCGGCGCACGCTGTCGACCATCGCGCGCTGGTCGTCGCTGAGGGCGAAATCCATGATCAGGTCTCCTTGGCGGACGCGGGCGGGAACGCCGCGGTGAGCGCGTCGACGATATCGCGAATGCGGGTGAAGACGTGCGCGCCGATGCCCTCGAGCGCCGTGCGCTTGGCCTCGATCGTGCCGCTGTCGCCGTGCACCAGCGCGCCGGCGTGGCCCATCGCGATGCCTTCGGGCGTCGTCGAGCCAGCGACGATGGCGTAGACCGGCTTCTTCGCGCCGAGCGCGCGGTAGGCGCCGGCGAAATCCTCTTCCTCGGTGCCGCCGACCTCGCCGATCAGCAGCATCGCCTCGGTGGCGGGATCGGCCTCGAAATCGGGGATCAGGTCGGCGTAGCGCGTACCCTTGACCATGTCGCCGCCGACGCCCACCCAGAGCGACGTGCCGATGCCGCGCCCGGCGAGCCGGTAGCCGATCTCGTAGGAAAGCGTGCCGCTCTTGGACATCAGCCCGAGCGGGCCGGGAACGAGCGACACGGACGGCAGGAAGCCCATCTTCAGCTTGCCGGGAATGGCGATGCCCGGCGTCGAGGCGCCGATCCAGCGCGCGCCGTCGGCCTTCACCCGCGCCAGCACGTCGATGCAGTCGGCGACCGGCACGCCTTCGGCCACGGTGACGACCAGCGAGATGCCCGCATCCAGCGCCTCGAAGACGGCGTCTCGCACCTCCGTCGGGCGCACGATCACGACGCTCGCCGTCGCTCCCGTCGCGGCGACCGCCTCGGCGCAGGTCGCGAAGACCGGAATGCCGTCGATGTCCCCCGCGTCGGTGCGGGGCGAGACCCCGGCGACGATGTTGGTGCCGTAATCGCGCATCAGCACGGTATGGCGGCGGCCGGCGCGGCCGGTCGCCCCCTGGATGAGGACCGGCGTCTCCGGCGTGACGAGCGGCGCGGTCATGCGACGCCTCCGACGAGAAGATCGACGGCTTTCTCGAGGTCGACCTCGAGCACCGGCGGGTCGTCCGCCGCGGCGAGAATCTCGCGCGCCTCGTCGAGACCGTTGCCGACGAGTCGGACCACCATCGGCGCGGTCAGCTCCGGCACGGCGGCGCGCGCCTGCAGCAATAGATCGGCGAGCTCGCCCAGATGGGTGACGCCCGCGAAGATGTTGACCAGCACGCCCCGGATCTTGGGGCCTTTCGCGATCTGCTGCATGGTCCAGATCAAGCGCCCGGGATCGCCGCGGAACGTGCCGGAACGGATGTCGCAGAAATTGTAGGGGCGGATGCCCTTTTCCCGCATCTCGTCGATGAGCTGCATCGACAGCCCGGCGCCGGTCGTCACGAGGCCGATCTCGCCGTCAGGGTCGAGCTCCACGTAGTCGAAGTCCTGAGCGAGCTTGAGCGCGGCCTCCGGGTAGGTCGACGCGCGGGCGCGAACAAGATCGGCGAACAGCTCCTGACGAACGAAAGCGTTCTCGTCGGCGATCATCTTGGCATCGCCCGCCAGCCAGGCGCCGTCGGCGGCGACGAGCATCGGGTTGATCTCGATCTGGGTCAGTTCGAGCCGGCAGAAGATACCGGCGAGGAGGCCGCCAGCCTCCGCCAGCGCACCGGCCATGTGCGCGGGAAGCCCGTCGGCAAGCCGGGAGACCGTGGCTGCGATGGCGTCCGCATCGCGCGCGGCGCGATCGGACCGGAGCGCCGCGCGGCCCTCTGCGCTCTCGATCTCCATGCCGCCGGTGCCCGACAAGAGCACGTTGATGCCGCCCGACGCGGGATCGACAGACAGGCTCAGATAGGCCTCTTCGGCCTCGCCGACCGCTCGTTCGATGCGGCACTCGCGGACCGGGTGGCCCTTGAGACGCCGGCCCAACAGTCGCCCGAGCGCGTCGCGGATTTCCTCTCGTGTCTCGGCGCGGACGATGCCGCCCGCCTTGCCGCGCCCGCCTGCCGGAATCTGCACCTTGACGAACCACGGCCCATTGAAGTCGGGCAGGTCGTCGGGCGTCGCTGCGAGCGCCCCGCGGGGCACCGGCACGCCCTCGGCGGCCAGAATCTCCTTGGCATCGTGTTCCAGAACCAGCAATTTAGAAGAAATCTCGTTAGTGTCGCAC
>JAYPTI010000101.1:0-4012 GCA_038133505.1 Alphaproteobacteria bacterium | reverse complement strand
CGTTAGTGTCGCATGCACCTGACAAAACACACAAAAATTACAAACGCAAGGGAGCCATAACGAATGACAGCAGAAACGCTCCGCTTCGGCGTGTTCGTCCCGCCGCAGCATCCGCTCACGGAAAACCCGACGCTGCTGTTCGACCGCGACCTCGACGTCGTGACGCTGTGCGACAAGCTGGGGTTCGACGAGGCGTGGATCGGCGAGCACTATTCGGGCGGCGTCGAGACAATCGCGTCCCCCGAGGTCATGATCGCCGTCGCGGCGGAACGCACCAAGCACATCCGTCTCGGCACCGGCGTCCGCTCGCTGCCCTATACGCATCCCTTCTCGGTCGCCAACTCGCTGGTCCAGCTCGACCACATGACGCGCGGGCGCGTGATGCTGGGCGTCGGCCCCGGCGCGCTCCCCATCGACGCGATGCAGCTCGGCATCGATCCAACCAGGACGCGGGAGATGATGGAGAAGTCGCTCGAAGCCATTGTCAGGCTGCTGGCGGGCGAGCGCGTGACGATGAAGACCGACTGGTTCGAGCTCTGCGACGCCAAGCTCCAGATAGAGCCCTATACGAAGCCGCGCATGGAAATGGCGATCACCAACGTGCGCTCGCCGGCGGGCGCGATGCTGGCGGGGCGCTACGGGCTCGGGACGCTGGCGCTCGGCGGCGCGTCCGACAATGCGCTCAAACATTACGCATCCAATATCGCGATCTGCGAGGAACAGGCGGCCCTGCGCGGCGAGAGTTTCGACCGGCGGGGCTTCCGCATCGCGATTCCCATGCACGTCGCGGAGACCCGCGAAAAGGCCGTCGACGACTTGAAATTCGGCTTCGACGGCTGGGTGAAATATTCGCACGAGGTGCTGCCGTTCAGCCCCGTACCGCACGGCGAGAAGGATCCGCTAGGCTATCTGATGGCCAATCGCGGCGCGCTGATCGGCACGCCGGACGACGTCATTTCCGCGCTGGAGACGATTTACGAGGGGGTCGGCGGGTTCGGCGCCTATCTCGTCATGGAGCAGAACTGGGCGGACTGGTCGGCGGCGAACCGCAGCTACGAGATGTTCGCCCGCTACGTCATCCCGCATTTCCGCGGCCAGTTCGCCGCACGCCGCGAAAGCTTCGACGAAAGCGCCCGCCAGTACCCGGTCTACGTGTCGCAGGCCAAGCAGGCGATGGCGGCGGCCAAGGAAAAGGCCGACCGCGAGCGCGGGGTGAAGAAGGACGCCGCGGAGTAGCCGCGCCGGAGCGCGGAAACCGGGCATCTTCCGTTCCGCGGCGTAGAGCCGGGCTTCCGGAAATCGTGCATACTGGCCGCGGGAGCACGAAATGACCGACATCTCGGGATGGCTCGGCGCGCTGGGGCTGGAGCGCTATGCGGATATCTTCGCCGAAAACGGCGTCGACATGCGGGCGCTGCCGTTTCTGACGGATCAGGATCTCGCCGAAATGGGAGTCCTGTTGGGTCACCGCCGGATTCTTCTGGCTGCGATCTCGACCCTCGGTGCCCGGCAGGCGCCGGTTCCCGCCGCCGCCGCGCCCCCGCCGGACGAGTCCTTCCTCGAAGGGGAACGGCGCACGCTCACCGTCATGTTCTGCGACCTCGTCGGCTCGACGGAACTGTCGACGCGGCTCGACGTAGAGGACTATCGCACGCTGATCCGCACCTATCAGGAGACCTGCGCCGTCGCGGTCGCCCGCTACGACGGCTATATCGCCAAATATATGGGCGACGGCCTTCTGGTCTATTTCGGCTATCCGGTCGCCCACGACGACGATGCCCGGCGCGCCGTGCGCGCGGCGCTGGATATCGTGACCGATGTCCAGGCGCTGACGACGCTGCCCGACCGACATCTGGCGGTACGGATCGGGATAGCGACGGGCGAAACGGTCGTCGGCGACGTACTGGGCGAAGGGGAAGCCGGCGAACGCTCGGTACTCGGCATGACTCCGAACCTCGCCGCCCGTCTGCAGGGTGTCGCGGGCGCCAATGAAATCATCGTCAGCGAAGCGACCCGACGGCGTCTCCGCGAGGGATTCGCACTGACCGACCTCGGCGTCCTCTCCCTCAAGGGAATCGCGGAACCGACGCAGGCCTGGCGAATCGACGACGTTGCCGAAATCGGCCCGGCGAGCAGGCCCGAACTGCCTTTCGTCGGGCGCGGGGACATCCTCGACAAACTCGACGCCGCGTGGAGCCTTGCCCTCAAGGGCGCGGCGCAGGTCATCCACGTAACCGGCGAGCCGGGCAGCGGAAAAAGCCGGCTGATCCTGGAGTTCGAATCCCGGCTCGATGGCGCGGACGTGGAGACGTGGCGTTGCTCGGCGTTTCAGCTCAATACGCCGCTTCATCCCCTACCGGTCCGCCCCGCATCGATGGGCGAGACTGCGGGCGAGGTGGGCGAGGAGCAACGCCGGCAGCTATTCAGGTCCGTCGCGGAAGACCTGTCGGAGCGCGCGGCGGCCCTTCCCGTTCTTCTGGCGATCGAGGACGCCCAATGGATCGACCCGACGACGGCAGAGCTGCTGGAGACACTCGTCCCGCAATTCGCCGAATGCGCAATCCTGCTCGTGGTGATCGCACGTCGCGGCGATACGGCCGACCGCCTGTTCGACACGATCGGCGGCGCCCGTATCGAGCTTGCGGCGCTGACCGCGGCGGAGTCCGCGGCAATCGTCGAAGCGGTCGCGGGGTATGCGGTTCCGGAAGACCGCCGCCGGGAGATCGTCGAACGCGCGGGCGGATCGCCGCTGTTTCTGGAGGAACTGACCCGCGCGGTCGCTGAAGGCGGCGCCGCCAGGATCCCGGCCTCGCTCGAGGAATCGTTGCTCGCCCGTCTGGATGCGCTGGGGCCGGCGAAGCGGGTCGCCCAGATCGCGTCGGTCTTCGGGGATAGCTTCAGCCGAGCGGACCTCGCCGCCCTGTCGGGCGTTGACGACGCTGCCGTGGGCGCCGCGCTGGAGCGCCTTCACGCCGGCGAGATGCTGGTCGAGAAGAACGGGCGTCACGCCTTCCGCCATGCGCTGATCCGGGATGTGGCTTACGGCACGCTGCTGCGGGAGACCCGTCGGCGGGTCCATGGCGAAATCGCCGACCTCATGATCGGCGGCCCTGACCAGGCGGAACCGGAATACGTCGCTCTCCATCTCGACCGCGCCGACCGTCACGGCGAAGCGGCGCGCTTCTGGCGGAGGGCCGCCGCCCGATCCGCCGGGTTGTGGGCGCACCCGGAAGCGGCGGGATATTACGAAGCCGCCCTCGCGCATTCCGGAGACGTCGGCGACGATGCCTGGGAACTCACGACGCGTCTCGATTTCGTCGAGAGCCTGCGGATCCTGGACCGATACGACGATGCGCTCGCGCAGCTCGATCGCGCGGAGGTTCTAGCCGGTCGCGTTGGCGAGGACCGGGACTGGCTGCGTCTGCACGTGCTGCGCGGCAATATCCTGTTCCCGCTGGGCGACGCCGACCGCTGCATCGCCTCCCACACGGCGGCGCTCGAGGTCGCGCGTCGCATGGACGATCCGGAGGCGGAAGCCCGGGCGCTCAGCGGAATTGCCGACGCCCAGTTCGCGGGCAGGCGTCTCGTCTCAGCCGAGCAGTCCTACGATGACTGCGTTCTAACCGCCGAACGGCACGGGCTGGATTCGGTGATTTTGGCCAATGTCTCGCTGCGCGGACACATGCGGCTCTATCTGTGCCGGATGGAGGAGGCGCGGGCCGACTGCGAAAGGGCGGTCGAGATGTCGCTCGCCCGCGGCAACCGGCGGGCGGAGTTGACGGCTCGCGGAAGCTGCCTCGGCAAGGTTCTGATCGAGGCGGGCGAACTCGCCGCGGCGGACCGCGCCTTTGCGGACGACCGCCGGCTCGCGGCCGAACTCGGCTCGCGACGATACGAGGCCTTGAACCTCGCTTTCCGCGCACGGGTTGCGCTGGACACCGGCGCGCGCGCAGACGCAGTGCCGCTTGCCGCCGAAGCGGTCGACATTGCCCGGGAGAGCGGTCCCAAATTC
>JAYPTI010000100.1:11192-12369 GCA_038133505.1 Alphaproteobacteria bacterium | reverse complement strand
ATGTTCGACTTGGCGATCTCGACGTCGTTGTTCTTGGCGCCGTGCGACAGCCGCTTGTAGTGGTTGTGCACCGCGACCGAGAGAACCCGCTTCGCATGCTGTTGGCCGATGACGTAGTCGTCGAGGACGTTGCAGATTTCCTTGGGCGTCGGGACGCCGTCGCGCGATTTGACGAGGGTGGTCTTGTGCTCTTCACGGATGATGTCCATGCAGAGCTCGACGCATTCGTCGCAGATGAAGACGGTCGGGCCGGCGATGAGCTTGCGCACCTCATGCTGGCTCTTGCCGCAAAATGAACAGTAAAGAACGTTTTTGGAATCGCCGCTGACGGACTTGCTCATAGATACCCCTGAAACCTCGGTATTCGTTGTCCATGTTACCCAAGGCCCTCCACAGCGTCCATCCGCATTAGTTTGGGACGAAAAACCGCAGAAAACCCCGGCGCGCACTCACTGTCCTACGTAGCGGACCCGTTTTCTCGAATCTCTACCATGCCGGCCTATTCTGACTCCGCAGAAATCAACAATCCGTTAACGAATGGTAACCGCCCGTCAGCCTTTGCTGCCTGAGGCTTTGTCGCCATCCGCGGGCACCGGCCGCTCGGCCACCACCTCGTCGATAATCCCGAATTCCTTGGCGTCTTCCGGCGCCATGAACTTGTCCCGTTCCATCGCCGTCTCGATCTCGTCGATCTGCTTGCCGGTGTGCTTCACATATATCTCGTTCAGCCTGCCGCGGAGCGCCAGGATTTCGCGGGCGTGGATCTCGATATCCGTCGCCTGGCCCGAGAAGCCGCCGGACGGCTGGTGGACCATGATGCGCGAATGCGGCAGCGAATAGCGCTTGCCAGGCGCACCCGCCGCCATCAGCAGCGAGCCCATCGACGCCGCCTGCCCTATGCATACGGTCGAAACGTCGGGCCGGATGTACTGCATCGTGTCGTAGATCGCGAGGCCGGCCGTGACGAGCCCGCCCGGCGAGTTGATGTAGAACGCGATGTCCTTGGTGGGGTTCTCGGACTCGAGAAACAGCAGCTGTGCGCAGATCAGGCTCGAGACGTGATCCTCGACCGGCCCCACCAGAAAGATGATCCGCTCCTTCAACAGCCGGGAATAGATGTCGTAGGCGCGTTCGCCGCGGTTCGTCTGTTCCACGACCATGGGAACAAGGGCATTCA
>JAYPTI010000100.1:0-11182 GCA_038133505.1 Alphaproteobacteria bacterium | reverse complement strand
CCGAGGGTCATTCGTTTTCCAACCTTGCTGTGACGGATCCCTGCGGGACCGCGCCGGTTACGTAATCGGATTCCTCATCCGCGATCATCTCTCTTGCGGGCGCTACGTCGCCTTTTTCTTGCCCTTTGCCTTCTTCTTGGCCTTCTTGGCCTTCTTCGCCCCCGACGCCGCATCGTCGCCGCCGTCCGGATCGGCGAGCAGCTCCTCGCTCGTGACGCTGCGTTCGGTCACCTTGGCCAGCTCGATGATGTAGTCGACGACCTTCTCCTCGAAGATCGGGGCCTGCAGTTCCTGCATCGCCTGCGGGTTCTGCTGGTAGAACTGCATCACCTGCGCTTCCTGGCCGGGGAAACGGCGCGCCTGCTCGGCCATGGCCCGGTTCAGATCGTCCTGGTTGACGGTCAGCTCGTTCTGGCGACCGATCTCCGACAGCAGAAGGCCGAGGCGGACACGGCGCATCGCGATGTCGCGGTAGCGGTCGCGCAGCTCGTCGTCGGACAGGCCATTGTCGTCCTCGTCGAGCTGGTCCTTTTCCTTGGCTTCCTCGACCTGCTTCCAGATCCCCTCGAAATCGCCGTCGAGAAGGCTCGGCGGCACTTCGAAGTCGCTCATGTCGGCGAGCTTGTCGAGCAGCACGCGCTTGAGGCGTCCCTTCGAGATCTGCTCGTATTCCGAACCGATCTGATCGCGGATCATACCCTTCAGGGCGTCGAGGCTGTCGGCGCCCATGGACTTCGCGAACTCGTCGTCGATCACCGCCGGCGCCGCGGTCTGCACTTCCTTCACGTCGACGTCGAAAACCGCGGCCTTGCCGGCGAGGGTCTCGGCCGGGTAGTCCTCGGGAAAATCGACGTTCACGGCGCGGCTCTCGCCCGCCTTCACGCCGATGAGCTGGTCTTCGAAGCCGGGAATGAAACGGCCGCTGCCGAGTTCGAGCTCCATACCCTCGGCGCTGCCGCCATCGAACGCCTCGCCGTCGATCTTGCCGACGAAGTCCATAAGCACCTGGTCGCCCTCGGCGGCCGCGCGGCCTTCCTCGGCGACGAAGTTCTTCTGCTGGTCCGCAATCCGCTGGATCGCCTGTTCGACGTCGTCGTTGGGCACCGCGACGACCAGCCGCTCCAGCTCGAGCTTGCCGAAATCGGGCTGCTCGATGTCCGGAATGACATCGACGGTCATCTTGTATTCCAGATCGGCGCCGTCCTCGAAGGTCACGAGATCGATCTGCGGCTCCATCGCCGGGCGCAGCTCGTTGTCGGCGATCGCGCGCTGGATCGTGTCCTGAATGGTCTGCTCCAGAATTTCGCCGCGGACCGCCTCGCCGTACCGCTTCCGAAGGATAGACACCGGCACCTTGCCGGGCCGGAATCCCGGGACATTCACGCTCTTACCGACTTCCGTCAGCCGGGCGACCAGCCGGATTTCGATATCGTCCTTCGGCACGACGATCGTGAACTCGCGCCGGAGACCCTCGTTACTGGTTTCTGTGACCTGCATTTATCTCTCTTTCACCGTCCTGACGACGCCTCTTGCCGGGAACCCGGATTAACGTAATGGCGGGCCGGAAGTCTGGTGCGGGCGAAGGGACTCGAACCCCCACGGCTTTCGCCACAGGTACCTAAAACCTGCGTGTCTACCAATTTCACCACGCCCGCTGATCGGGCCACACACCTAACTGCCGTGCCTGAATCCGTCAACCGATCCGCACGGTGCGCGGGGTCTACATCAATCGGCGCGCCGGAGCAATGGTCTCGTCGCTGAAACGGGCGTCCGAAATCAGCCCAGAAGCCGCTTTACGCAGGCCCGGGCGGCGGCGTCGAGGATGGCGTCGGAATCGATGCCATAGTGCCGGTAGAGATCGGGCAGATCGCCCGACTGGCCGAACGCATCGACGCCCAGCGGATAGATGCGGTGGCCGGCGACCGAACCGAGCCAGCCGAGGGTCGCGGAATGGGCGTCGCAGACCGTCACCAGCGCCGTGTCCGGCGCGAAATCAGCGAACAGCTGCTCGATATGCGCCGTCCCGCCCGCCCCAGTCCGGCGCGCCTTGCGGGCGGAGATCCAGTCGGCGCGCAGCCGGTCGGCCGAGGTGATCGCCAGCAGGCCCGCGCCGTGAATGTCCTCGAGGATGTCCTCGTAGGCCGACAGCGCCTCCGGCGCGATCGCGCCCATATAGGCGATGACCAGCTCTGTGCCCGGTTCCGGCCGGCGCAGCCAGTAGGCGCCTGCCGTGACGTCGGCGCGCAGCGCGTCCGTCATCTCGCGCTGCGGCTGCTCGAGGACGCGGGTCGACAGGCGCAGGCTCACCGAGCCGCCGTCGTCCGCCTGCATGTACTCGAAGCCCCAGCGCATGATCTCGGCCAGCTCGTCGACATAGGCCGGCTCGAACGCCGCCATGCCGGGCTGCGCCATGGTGATCATCGGCGTCTCGGACGACTGGTGGGCGCCGCCCTCCGGCGCGAGCGTGATCCCTGCCGGCGTCGCGACCAGCATGTAGCGCGAATCCTGGTAGCAGCCGTAATGCATGGCATCGAGGCCGCGTCGGATGAACGGATCGTAGAGCGTGCCGATCGGCAGCAGCCGCGCGCCGAACATGCTGCCCGCGAGGCCGAGCGCCGAGAGCTGAAGGAACAGGTTGGTCTCGGCGATGCCGAGCTCGATGTGCTGCCCGTCGGGCGACATCTGCCACTTCTGCGCGGAGACGACGCTTTCCTGCGCGAACGTGTCGGCGCTCTCGGAGCGGCTGAAGATGCCGCGCCGGTTCACCCACGGTCCGAGATTCGTCGAGACCGTCACGTCGGGCGACGTGGTGACGATCCGTTCGGCGAGCGCACTGTCGCCCTGGGCGAGATCGTTGAGGATGCGGCCGAAGCCGTCCTGGGTCGACATCCGGTCGCGGCTCGGCGCCGCCAGCTTCGGAACCTCGATCGCGGGCGTCGTGTAGCGCCGCGGATATTCCTGGGCGAACGGAACGGAGTCGAGGAACGCCTCCAGCATGTCGCTCTCGATGTCGAGCCCCGCGAAACGGTCCCATTCCTCGCCTTCGCGGATGCCCATCTCGTCGCGGAAGGCCATCATCTGCTCGGGGTTCATCAAGCCGGCGTGGTTGTCCTTGTGGCCGGCGAACGGCAGGCCGAACCCCTTTACCGTGTATCCGATGAAGCAGGTCGGCGCGTCGTCTTCGACGCCGTGGAAGGCCTCGAGCGACGCTTCGAGATCGTTGCCGGCGAGATTCGTCATCAATGCGTGCAACGCCGCATCGTCATGGCTGTCCAGCAGCGCCTTGATGCCCGAGACGCCGTGCAGGTCCTTCTTGAGATGCTCGCGCCACGACGGACCGCCCTTGTAGGTGAGCGCCGAGTAGAGCGAGTTCGGGCAGGTTTCGATCCAGTCGCGGAGCGCGTCGCCGCCGGTCGCCTCGAACGCGGCCTCCAGCAGCTTGCCGTACTTCATCGTCACGACGCGCCAGCCCATGTTCGCGAACAGCTGGTCGATGCGCCCGAAGATACGGTCGGAGATGACCGAGTCGAGGCTCTGACGGTTGTAGTCGATCACCCACCAGACGTTGTGGACGTCCTTCTTCCAGCCTTCGAGCAACGCCTCGTACATGTTGCCCTCGTCGAGCTCGGCATCGCCGACGATGGCGATCATGCGGCCCTCGCGCTGGCCCTCGGGAACGATCCCCTTTAGATGCACGTAGTCCTGGACGATGGAGGAGAAGACGGTGTGCGCCGCGCCGAGCCCGACCGAGCCGGTCGAGATATCGACGTCGTCCGTATCCTTCGTCCGGGACGGATAGGACTGCGCGCCGCCGAACCGGCGAAGCCCCTCGATCTTTTCGCGGGTCTGGTTGCCGAGAAGATACTGGATCGCATGGAAGACCGGCGAGGCATGCGGCTTGACCGCGACGCGGTCCTGCGGGTTCAGCACGTCGAAATAAAGCGCGCTCAGCATCGTCGCGCACGACGCGCTCGACGCCTGGTGGCCGCCGACCTTGAGACCGTCGCGCGACGGGCGAATGTGATTGGCGTTGTGGATCATCCACGTCGACAGCCACAGAACCTTCTTCTGAAGGGCGCGCAGCGCGGTCACCCGGTCGGCGAACGTATCGTTGGCGTTGGCGGGAACGGGAGAAAGGGGCATGGCTGTCATCGGTATCGTCGGCCTGTCTTCGAGTGAACCTTCGAAGCAGTTTACGCTTCCCGCAACCGATTTTTATTGCGAAGTGCGACTCATACGGTCTTATTTGCGCAATCAATTGCCTCTGATCTGGCCTTTTACGGCAGAAGATAGCGAAAATGGACCTGGACCCGTTCGACCTGCGCATTCTCGACCGTCTTCAACAGGACGGGCGCATCACAAATGTCGAGCTTGCGAAGGCCGTCGGCCTGTCGCCCTCGCCCTGCCTCCGGCGCGTCCGCGAACTGGAGGAAGCCGGCGTCATCGACCGGTATGCGGCCGTCCTCGACCAGAGCGCCGTCGGGTTGTCGCTCAGCGTGTTCGTGCAGGTGACGCTGGAGCGCCAGGTCGAGACGGCGCTGGAGACGTTCGAGAGGACGATCGGCGAATGGCCGGAAGTCATGGAGTGCTACCTGATGACGGGCGACTCGGACTATCTGCTCCGCGTCGCGGTCGCCGACGTGGCCTCCTACGAGCAGTTCCTCAGGAACCACCTCACCCGCATCCCGGGCGTCGCCAGCATCAAGTCGAGCTTCGCGCTCAACCGCGTGAAATACGAAACCGCCCTGCCGCTGTCGCGCCGGGCCTGATTGCGGTGGATTTCGGGAAACGTCCGGTCAGGAAGCGCGGGCTTCGAGGGCGGGAACCCGCTCGCGGTACTGGTCGGCGAAGGACTTCAGCGCCAGCATGCGCGCGCCGCCGTCGAACTGGTTGCGGTTGGGGCGGCTGAAGCTGACCTGGAAGCGGACATGCGGGATGCCGTATGCATCCGTGCCGACCGACAGAACGCGGGCGGTCTCGATCATCTTGTCCGCATGGATCTTCTGGAAGGTCGAGCCCGGACGCACGTATTCCAGCTTCTTCCCACGCTTGAAGAAAAAGCTGATCAACGAGCGGCCCGTATCATTGCGAAGCCAACCCATAACTTCCTGTTTTTCAACCGACACTGCGGACTTCTCCTATTGGTCCAGTCTCGATTTTGCCAGAAACACATTAACAAACGGTTAATAAAAACGCTCTAAAACGCTGTATTTATTGCATTTTCTTTCATTTTCCACAGCCGTCCATAGGCGGCAGCGGCCATTTATTAACAGCATTCGGCTTGTTAACAAACCAATATTTAGAAGCCGGTTTCCGTGCGCAGCCGCCGGAGCGCGGCCGGAATACTTTCGCAAATGTCCTCCGCGATCAGGCCGGGTCCGAATATTTCGGCCGCAGCGCCGTGCAGCCAGCATCCCGCGCACGCCGCATCGTAGGCCGGAACGCCCTGCGCCAGAAGCCCTGCGACGAGACCGGCGAGGACGTCGCCCGAACCGGCCGTCGCGAGGGTCGGCGGCGCGTTTGCATTGATCGCCGCCCGGCCGTCGGGCGCCGCGATTACCGTATCCGCCCCCTTCAGCAGAACGACCGCTCCGGCCGTCCGGGCCGCGTCCCGGGCGCGGGCGAGCTTGTCGCCGGACAACCTGAACAGGCGGGAGAATTCTCCCTGATGGGGCGTCAGGACGGCGGGCACGCCTTCGATCGCGCGGAACAGCCGGTCGGGATCGTCGCCGAACGCCGTCAGCGCGTCCGCATCGAGGACCAGAGCGCGCCCCGCTGCCGCCGCCGCGAGCACGAGGTCGTGGGTCGTCCGGTTCACACCGGCGCCGGGCCCGGCAAGGACGGCATTCTTGCGCTCGTCCTTCAGTATCTCGGAAAACTCGTCCGCGGTCGCGAAGGGAAGCGTCAGAACGCCGGGCGCATCCGCGCTGTACATGGGCAATGCCTCGGGACCGCTGGCGACGGTGACCAGCCCGGCGCCCACCCGCCTTGCGGCACGCACGGCAAGACGGGCCGCGCCGCTCATCGCGACGCCGCCCGCAACCAGCAGATGGCCGCGCGTGTATTTGTGGTCCTCGAGCCGCGGCCACGGGAACGCGCCGCCCCACAGCGCGGGACCGTTCACGCGCGTCCGGGGCGCGATCTCGTCGAGCACGCGGTCCGGGATGCCGATCTGCGCGACGACGGTCTCGCCCGCGCGGGCGCGTCCGGGCAGCAGAAGATGTCCGGGCTTCAGGCCAAAGAACGTCACGGTCAGGTCGGCCTCGACGGCCTCACCCAGCGCGAGACCGGTATCGCCGTGAATCCCGCTCGGGATATCCACCGCGACGCACGGCATGTCGGATTCGTTAAGCCTGCGGACGACCTGCCCCGCAACGCCGTCGACCGGCCGCGCGAGACCGGCGCCGAAGATCGCATCGACGGCCAGTTCCGCCCCGTCCAGCACGTCCGGCGACAGCGGCGCGACGGGTCCGGTCCACCGGTCGGCGTTGATCCGCGCATCGCCCTTCAGCGTCGCCGCGTCGCCGAGCAGCGCGACCCGCACGTCCCATCCTGCGTCGGCGAGGAGCCGGGCGATCACGAACCCGTCGCCGCCGTTGTTGCCCGGCCCGCACAGGACGACGGTATCGCGCGACGCCCATCGCCTGCGGATCTCGGTTGCGACCGCGGCGCCCGCGGCTTCCATCAGCCGCTCGCCGGGAATGCCCGCCTCCATGGCGGCGCGATCGGCCGCGTACATCTCGCCGACCGTCAGCAGTTCGGGAGGATATGCCTTCGTCGTCATTCGCTCTTTTGCCTGCCGTCTATTGCCCGCCGCCAACTGCGGCGCTTGACTCGCCCCGGCGCGCCGCCTATCCGGCGAACACCTCAAGGGACAGGGAGCCATCATCCATGAGCTACGCCAATATAAAATTTTCCATCGAAAACGGAATCGCCCATCTCGTGCTGGCGCGCGACGATATCCGGAACGCCTATTCCGAGCAGGATTTCACCGACGAGATTGTCGATGCCGTGAACACGGCGCAGCTCAGCGACGATGCGCGCGTGCTCGTCCTGTCGGCCGAAGGCAGCGCTTTCTCCGCCGGCGGCAACGTCAAGGACATGAAGGACAAGAAGGGCATCTTCGGCGGCGGCCCGGCCGGCACGCGGCGCGGTTACATCGAAGGCATCCAGAAGGTGCCGAAGGCGCTCTATACCCTCGACATCCCGTCGATCGCCGCCGTCCAGGGTCCGGCCATCGGCGCCGGCTGCGACATGGCGCTCTATTGCGACCTCGTCATCGCATCGACGAAAGCGAAGTTCGGCGAGACCTTCATCAATATCGGAATCATTCCGGGCGACGGCGGTGCGTGGATCGTGCCGCGCAAGGTCGGGCTGCAGCGCGCCGCCGAGCTGATCTTCACCGGCCGCATCGTGGAAGGCGCGGAAGCGGCCGAAATCGGCCTCGCGCTTGAATGCGTCGAGCCGGACGAGCTGATGCCGCGCGTGATGTCTCTCGCCGAGACGATTGCCGCCCGGCCGCCGGTAACCGCCCGGATGCTGAAGTCCCTCCTCCGCCAGTCGCTGTCGAGCGGTCTGTTCGATTTCCTCGACAACTGCGCGGCCCTTCAGGCGATCTGCCACAGCACCGACGATCATCTGGAAGCCGTCACCGCGATGCTCGAGAAGCGGACGCCGACCTACAAGGGCAAGTAGCGCGGCAGATAATTCCCGCCGGTCCGGTTCTACCCGGCAATTTCTGCGTCGGGCCGGCGGGATGTCGTTATACTTATTGAATTAAATATATTTTCAAGTTGGCACGAAACCTGCATCGGTTCCGTCGAAGATAACCGGAGGAGTGCCACTCATGCAGGCCGCCCTTGCCCAGACACCGCAGGCCCTTATGCCGTTCCCGATCGACCTGATCGCCAACAACGAAGACGATCAGCCCGAAAACCAGGTCGACGACGAGGACGACCTAATAGGTGAAATGATGCTCGGACTCGAAAAGCTGCGACGCATGTCGCACACCGAACTGCGCGACGTCATCAGCTCGCGCGTTTCGCTGCTCGAAACGGAACTCAACGAACGCGAACAGCGTCGCGAGGCCATCCAGGAAGCGCGCACCGCCGCGAAGATCCTCGACCTCCGCCGCGAACGCGCGAAACGGATCCACCGGACCGTCAACCGCGGCAGCGCGCTCGCCGCGGTCGCCAGCACGCTGCTGATCGTGATGGTGATGGTCTGACCGAACCGGCGAACGACCTGGCCGACCTCTCGAATTGAAAGCCCGCGTCGCCTTGACGCGGGCTTTTTTCGTCAGGCCGCGGCCTTCAGGGCCTCGAGATGGCCGACGATCTCGTCGACCGTCATGACGTCGGCATACTTGTGGTGCAGGTCGAACAGATTGACCTTGTGCGAGAGGATCGACCGGTCGAACACCGCCTCCTCCGCCACGGTCACGTGGTATCCCGCCGAATAGGCATCGACGACCGACGCGCGTACGCACCCCGACGTTGATTCTCCGCAGACGATCAGGCTCTTGATCCCGCGCCGGTTCAGTTCCGGCATGATCGGGGTGCCGTAGAAGGCGCTGGCGCGCTCCTTGACGATCATCACGTCGCCCGGCTGCGGCGCGAACGCCTCGAAGATCTCGTAGTCCTCGTCGCTCGTCCCGGTTCCGACCTGCCGGTTCGTCGCGACGACGTCCGACGTCGCCGGCGCCGTCGTGTAAAGGACCGGCAGGCCGGCCGACCGCGCGGCCTCGAACAGTTTCTTCGTGGGCTCGATCGCTTCCCAGGCATAGCGCCCGCACGAACTCGGATGCTCGCCGACCAGCTCGTGCGGCTCCTTCGCCCCGCCGCGATAGACGATGTTGTAGAGGTCGATCGCCAGAAGCGCGGCCCGTTCGCCGACATAAATGTCCCGGTGATAGGCCTCGTAGACCTTCAGGATGTCGTCGGAAACGATATCCCGCCAGCAATGGTCCTCGAAATCGCGCGTTGTCATCGTCGTCCCTCCACTCGGATTTTCCCGCTCATTCTGTCCGTTATTTCCTGCGGGACGCAAGCCGGCCGCCGGACACGTTGCCGCTCCCCTTTTCCCCACCCCTTTCGTCACGCCCGCGAATTGACGATAGTCGCACCCGTCAATTCGGATCGACCATGGAACGACAGACCCGCCGCCTCGAACTCATCGCCCCGCCCGGCCTTCCCGAAATCTCGCCCGGCGACGATCTCGCGCGCCTCCTCGTCGACGGCTTCGCCGCCGCGGGGCATGCGCTGCAGGACGGTGACATCGTCGTCGTGGCGCAGAAGATCGTGTCCAAGTCCGAAGGCCGGATATTCGACCTCGCGGACGTCGCGCCGGGCGCCGAAGCCGAGCGTCTCGCGGCGGAGACCGGCAAGGACGCCCGCCTGCTCGAACTCGTCCTCCGCGAATCCGACGGCGTCGTCCGGACACGGCCGGGCCTGATCATCGCGCGCCACCGGCTCGGTTTCGTCGTCGCCAACGCGGCGGTGGATCATTCGAACGGCGGCGGCGGCGAGGTCGCGATCCTGCTGCCGGAGGACCCGGACGCCAGCGCCGCGCGGCTGCGCGCCGAAATTTCGAGCATCGTCGGCGGCGACGTCGCCGTCGTGATCAACGACAGCATGGGCCGCGCATGGCGCAACGGCACCATCGGCACGGCGGTCGGCGCCAGCGGCATCGTCGCGCTCGACGACCGGCGCGGCCGGGCGGACCGCGACGGCGTCGTGCTCGTCTCCAGCGAAATCGCCATCGCCGACGAAATTGCATCCGCGGCCTCGCTCCTGATGGGCCAGGGCGACGAGAGCCTGCCCGCGGTTCTCGTCCGCGGCGCGACATGGGCGGCCGGCGACGGAAGCGCCTCCGACCTCGTCCGTCCGCTCGATCAGGACCTTTTCAGGTAACGCCATGTACGTCGCCTTCGCCGGCGGGGTCGGCGGCGCGAAGCTCGCGCACGGTCTGTCCCGCATCCTTCCGCCCGACCGGCTGACGATCGCCGTCAACACGGGCGACGACTTCGATCATCTCGGCTATCGCATCTGTCCCGACCTCGACACGGTCATGTACACGCTCGCCGGCATCGCCAATCCGGAGACCGGCTGGGGCATCCGCGACGAGACGTGGGCGTTCATGGATCGCCAGGAGCGCGACGGCGGCGCGACGTGGTTCCGTCTCGGCGACAAGGATCTGGAAACCCACGCGGCGCGGCTGGCCATGCTGCGCGACGGGCGCACCCTGTCGGCGGCGACGGCGGAGCTGTCGGCACGGCACGGCATCGCGCATCGCATCGTTCCCGCAAGCGACGATCCGGTGCGCACCCATGTCGCCACGACCGACGAGGGCACGCTGCCCTTCCAGGACTATTTCGTGCGGCTGCACTGCGCGCCCGAGGTCCTCGGCTTCTCATTCGACGGCGCCGACGCCGCCGCGCCTGCCCCCGCGCTCGTGGACGCGCTGGACTCGCGGGAGCTGGAAGCCGTCGTCCTCTGCCCGTCCAACCCCTATGTCAGCATCGGGCCGATCCTCGCGATCCCGGAAATCCGCGCACGGCTCGAAAAGCGCACGCGTCCCTGCGTCTCGGTGTCGCCCATCGTCGGCGGCAAGGCCCTGAAGGGACCGGCCGCGAAAATGATGCGCGAACTCGGCCTCGACCCGTCGGCGGCAACCGTGGCGGAATTCTACCGCGGTCTCGTCGACGGCTTCGTTCTCGACCGTACGGACGCAGCGCTCGAAGACGATGTCCGCCAATTCGTGCCGCACGTCCTCATCGCCGACACGGTAATGACGTCGGACGACGACCGCGCGCGCCTCGCCGGGGAAGTCGTCGCCTTCGCCGAAAGCCTCGCCGGGTGAGTGCCTGCGGGATCATCGTCCCGGTAAAGGGCATCGCCGCCGGCAAGTCGCGCCTGTCGGCCGTCCTCGACGACGAAGCGCGCGCCGGTCTCATCCTCGAACTCGCCCGGCGCACCGTCGCGCTCGCAACGTCCCTCGCGGACGCCGACGTCGTGGTCGCGGTCGCCGAGGCCGGAACGGCGGACGCGCTGCGTGCGGCCGGCGCGCGCACGATCGTCCAGTCCGGCGAAGGTCTCAACGCGGCGCTGACGGAGGCTGCCGGGCTGCTATCGGCGGTGCGCACGCTGGTCGTTCCCGCCGACCTCCCCGGCCTGTCGGAGGA
>JAYPTI010000099.1:0-12427 GCA_038133505.1 Alphaproteobacteria bacterium | reverse complement strand
GCCGATCAACAAACAGTCTAAACTAACCGCTGGTACTAAACGTGGGGGCAGGTCAAGATGCGTGAACGAATTGCGACCCCATCATGGAAGCGCCCTTCGAGGGACACCCGGTCGCGTTCGGGTAGGTCTGTTGTTATAAAGAATTCGGTCTATCGACTGCTGCCCGCCAACGGCAGCGCCCCGCTTTTCGACAAGCCGACCGCAGACTTGCCTTGCGCTGGTTTCGACCGGAGCTCGGCAAGCGGCGGGTTATCGGACGCCTACCCCCGATAATCTGCCAACAGGGCTGTCTGACGCCTACCCCGGACAGTCCCTATAAGGCGGCGGCCCAGCGCATCCGGGCCGCCGCCGCACTTTTCAGGGGCAGGCAATCGCATCCCGGACGATCCGTACCCGAAGCCGCTCGCTTTTCTTTGTAGACCGCGGTTAGAAGCGGCTATCGCTTTGCGCGGGAATGTCGCTAGATTGGCCCCGGTTAAATAAGAAAGAAGCAACCGCCCCTCGGCGAGATCGTCGATTTTCGTGGGGCAGACGGGGGAAGATGGAAGACCCGATTATCAAGGTCCGGGATATCGCCTGGATTCGCCTCCAGTCGCCGGACCTGCAGGAGGCAGAGACCTTCCTGACCGATTTCGGACTCCAGATCAGCGACCGAACGGACAACGCGCTCTACATGCGCGGAACCGACGCCGAGCATCATATCCATATCACCGAACTCGGCCCGCCGAAGGTCCTCGCGGTGGCCTTTCACGCCGACAGCGAGAGTGACCTGCATCGACTGGCGGAGCGGGCCGACGGGGCGTCCGATGTCGAGGACCTAAACGAGCCCGGCGGCGGCAAACGCGTGAGACTGACGAGCCATAACGGCTACGCCATCGAAGTGGTGCACGGAATCGAAGCCGTCCCGGCCCTGGCCGTGACCCGTCAGCCGATGAACACGGGCGCCCGCCGGGAACGCAAGGGCGAATACATGAGGACCGAGATTCAGCCCTCCCGGGTAAAGCGCATCGGGCATGCCGTTTTCAGCACGCCCGACGTGCGTCCGTCCGTCGCCTGGGTGCATCGCCATTTGGGGTTCGTGCCCTCCGAGGAAGTCCATGCGGAGGAGGACAAGGAAGACATCCTGGCCTGTTTCGTCCATGCGGATCGCGGTTCGGAATACGTCGATCACCACATCATGATGTTCGGCAGGAACGAGAAGACCGGCCTCAATCACGTCTCGTTCGAAATCCAGGACCTCGACGACCTGTGGGCGGGCCACGAACATCTGGCGAGCCGAGGGCACACCCATTGCTGGGGCGTCGGCCGGCACTATCTCGGCAGCCAGATTTTCGACTACTGGTTCGATCCCTGGGGCCGCATGCACGAGCACTGGACGGACTCGGACCTGCTGAACGACCAGCACGAATACCGCCTCCTGCCCCGGAGTCAGGGACTTCGCTCCCAGTGGGGACCGCAGGCGCCGCAGGTATTTCGCGACTCGGCCAGCAATTGATCGACAGACCATCAGCATCAGGACAGGTAACTATGGAAACCGAAGTAACTTTTCTTTCCGACGGCATCGAGCTCGCCGGGGATCTGCATCTGCCCGAGGATTACAAGGAAGGCGAAAAGCTGCCGGCCATCATCATCCTGCACGGCTTTATCGGCTCGAAGGACAATAGCCATTCGGAAATCATGGCCCGCATGTTCACCGACTGGGGGTACGCGTCTCTGCGCTTCGATTTTCGCGGCTGCGGAAAAAGCGGCGGCGAGCGTGGCTACGTCCTGTGCCATGACCAGGTTTCCGACACGAAGAACGCGCTCAACTGGCTGCTGCAACGTCCCGAAATCGATCCCGACCGGGTGGCCCTGATCGGGCACAGCTTCGGCGCGGCGGTCGCCTGTTATACGGCGGCGATCGACCAGAGGTTTGCCGCGATCATTTCCTCCTGCGGCTGGGGACATGGGGAACGCAAGTTCCAGGGACAGCATCCGGGCGAGAAGTGGGACAAGTTCCTGGCGCTTCTCGAAAACGGCCGGGCCGAAAAGGAGCGGACGGGCAAGGCGCCGATGGTGCCGCGCTTCGACGTGGTCCCCATGGCCGCACATTTGCGCAAGAACCTGTCGCCGCAGGCGCAGATGGAAGTGTCCGCGGATACCGCGCAGAGCATGTTCGATTTCAAGGCCGAAGAGGTCATCCACTGGATCGCCCCGCGGCCGGTCCTGTTCCTGCATGCCTCCAACGACACCGTCACGCCGACGGAACAATCGGTCCGCATGTGGGAACTGGCGGGCCATCCGAAGGACCTCGTCCTGATTTCCGGCACGGACCACTTTCCGCTGTCGGGCGACGACGAACGGACGCGCGGCATTCTCCATGGTTGGATGAAAAAGAATTTCCCGGCCGACAGGAGTTAGATTTGGCCGACGGAAAACCCGACGTCTTTCGGATTCGCGCCGGCGATCTGACCGAATGCGCAGCCCAGATCTTCAAGACCACCGGCTTGTCTGCAGAGCACGCCCTCATGTGGGCGGAAAGCCTCGTCTGGGCGAACCTGCGCGGCGTCGATACGCACGGCGTGTTGCGCGTGCCGCGCTATATGGAGCTGGTCGAGCTCGGCGGGGTTAACCCCCGCCCGGAGATGAAGGTGCTGATGTCCGAGGGCGCGCTGGCCCTGGTGGATGTCGACAGGGCGCCCGGCCCGGTCGGCATGAGCCGCGCCGTCGAGCTTGCCCTAGAACGCGCGCGCGAGGCGCGTGTCGGCTGGTGCATCGCGCGCAACACGTCCCATTCGGGCGCCATCGGGCAGTTCGCGCTTCAGATCGCCGAAGCGGGATTCGCGGGAATCGTGATGGCGGCGTCTCGGCCGATCATGGCGTATTACGGCAGCAAGGGGCCTGTCCTCTCGACCAACCCGATCGCCATCGCCGTTCCCGCCAGGGACCGCGCGCCGATCGTGTTCGACATGTCGACCGCGACCGTGCCCGTCGGCAAGATCATGGCGGCGAAGCGGAACAAGACGCCGCTGGAAGAGGGGTGGGCGCTCGATGAAAACGGCGTTCCGACGACCGACCCGGAGGCGGCGACGACACTCGCCCCCATGGCTGGGCCGAAAGGCTCGGGGCTGTCGCTTATGATCGAGTGCCTGATCAGTCCGATGGGCGGGAATCCGATCCTTGCGCCGGCGCTGAACGGGGAAGACGGTATCAACATGAACGGCGCCGTCATCGCCCTCGATCCCGCCGGGTTCGGCGACGCGGAAGATTATCGCCGACAGATCGACGCCCTCGCGGCGGCGATCGGCAGACAACCCACCAGCGGCGAACTCGACCGGCTGCTGATGCCGGGGGAGAGGGGCGATCTGGAGAGAAAACGTCGTCTGAAGGACGGGATTCCATTACCCAAGGGGGTATGGGATGCGCTGGTCGGGGCGGCCGAGGCAGCCGGCGTCTCGCCGCCCGAACCGGTTTAGCTTTATGGCCTTCCCGAATCGTCTTGCCCCAAGAATGCGCGCAGCCCTCAAGATTCCGAGGCCGACCCCGGCAATCAGGCCAAAAAAGCGTGCGGTGCGTTGATTGACGCGCTTTCCGATATTCCCAATACTCGACCTAGAAAAATCAAAAACCCCGGAGGAATCATGTCTTTCAAATCGCTTACGATTCTTGCCGGCGCCGTTGCGGTCGCCGGTACGCTGTCTTTTACCGCCTCGGCCAAGGAACTGAAAATCGCCTCGTTCCTGCCGACGCCCCATCACGTCAACAAGGTCGTCATCGGTGATTTCATCAAGGCGGTCGAGAAGGAAACCAACGGCTCGCTGACGATCAAGAATTTCACCGGCGGCGCACTGGGCAAGGGCCCGGTTCAGCAATACAAGCGCGTTGTCGAAGGCATTGCCGATATCAGCTTCGGCGTGCAGGCCTACACTTCCAAGATCTTCCCGAAAACGCTGGTGACGGGCCGTCCCGGCCTTGGCGAGACCGCTGAAGAGGTCACCAAGCGGATCTGGAACATCTACGAGAAGCATCTGGCAAGCGAATACGAGAACGTGAAGGTTCTGAGCATCTTCGTGAACTGGCCGGCCACCCTGATCACGAAGAGCACGCCGGTCAAATCGCTGGCCGACGTGAAGGGCATGAAGATCCGCGTGACCTCGCCGAGCGACGATCCGCAGATCAAGGCCTGGGGCGCGGTTCCGGTCCATATGGGCGTCACCTCTGTCTACAACGCGATGAACAACGGGGTGATCGACGCGGTCTATATCGCGCCGAGCACGCTGTATCGCCCGTGGAATTTCTCGGAGCCGGCCAAATACGTCACCGTCGGCATGACCGGCCCGACGAACATCTTCTTCCTGCTGATGAACAAGGATTCCTGGAACGGTCTCACCAAGGCCGAACAGGCGGCCATCGACAAGCATTCGGGCCGCGATTTCAGCGTCGCCGCGGCGAAGTCCTGGAGCACGTTCGACATCAAGGCGATGGAAACCGCCAAGACGGGTAAGGGCGTCGAGCTCATTCAGCTGACGCCGGCGCAAGCGAAGGAGTTCGACGACGCCTCCACTGCGGCGGTCAAGGAGGATCTGGCGGCGCTCGACAAAAGCGGCGTCAACGCCAGCGAAATCTACAACGACATGAAGAAGTAGGCTCGCCGTCGATCACGACAGATAGATGGCTGACGATATCTACAGCGTCGAAGATGCGGAAGACCTGACTCTCGGTTGGGTCGACCGCATCGTTCTTTTCGTCGCCAAGTGGATCGGCGGTCTCGTCCTGACCTTCATGGTGGGCGTGACCGTCGTCGACGTGACGATGCGGTACGTTTTCAATTCTCCCATCCCGGGCGGGGAGGATTACGGCAGCCTGTCGCTGTGCGTTCTGGTCGCCGCCGCGATCGCATACAGTGCGCGGACCGGTGCGCAGGTCTCTGTCGAGCTGTTCGTCAATTTGGCCGGTCCCCGTATCACGCGGTGGACCGACCTGACTGCCAAGTTGCTGACGATCGCGATGCTCGCGGTCCTGGGCTGGCAGCTGATCGCCGCGGGGATGAACGCGGCCGAATACGGCGAAGCGTCCCTTGCACTGCTGATCCCGATGGAGCCGTTCTTTTATGCGATGGCGGTCGGCATGGCGCTTTATGCGCTGGTCCTCCTGGCCGAAATCGTCATTCGGTTCAGGCGGGGCGAACCGCTCCATGAAACCGACCTGTAGCGGTATCTAGATGTCGGTCACCCTCATCGGCGCTATCGGTCTCGTAGCGCTTTTCGCCCTGCTGATCATCCGCGTCTCCGTTGCCATGTCGATGCTGATCGTCGGCTTCGTGGGGACGGCGGTGGTCAACGGCATCGCGCCGGCTTTTGCCGCCCTCAGCGGCGAAACCATCGAGATCTCGACTTTCTTCCCCCTCCTCGTCGTGCCGCTGTTCGTTCTCATGGGGAACCTTGCGGGCGTATCCGGGATGAGCCGGGATCTCTACAGCGCGGCCTACGCGTGGTTCGGTCACTTCAGGGGCGGGCTTTCCTCGGCGACCATCGCCGCCTGCGCCGGCTTCGCCGCGCTCAGCGGGTCGTCCATCGCCTCGGCCGTGACGATGGGACGTGTCGCATTGCCGGAAATGAAGCGCTTCAATTACGCGGACAGTCTGGCAACGGGGTGCGTCGCGGCCGGCGGTACGCTCGGCATCCTGATTCCGCCGTCGACCGGCATGGTGATCTACGCCGTCCTCACCGAGCAATCCATCGGCAAGCTGTTCATGGCCGGCGTTTTTCCCGGCTTGCTGCTGACCGGTTTGTTCATAATCGCCATTGCCATCGTCACGAAGTTGTGGCCCGACCTGGGGCCGGCCGGCCCCAAGACGGAATTCGCGGAAAGGCTTCGCTCCCTGTGGCGCGCGACCGCGATGGTCAGCATCGTCCTGATAACCATCGGCGGCATCTATGCCGGCGTCTTCACGCCCGTCGAAGCGGCAGGGGTCGGGGCGTTCCTCGCCCTCGCGGTGGCGGCGTACCGGCGCACGCTGAACAGCGAAAGCGTCAAGTTCATCGTCTTGCAGACGCTCCGGACCACGGCGACGGTATTCATGATCCTGATCGGCGCCCACGTGTTCGTGCCTTTCATGGCGCTGTCGGAGATACCTTCGGACCTGGTCGGGTTCCTGACCGGGCTCGACGTCGGCAATCTCGGCATCCTGTTGATTATTCTGGCGACCTATATCGTGCTTGGCACCTTTCTCGAAGGCATCGCGATGCTGGTGCTGACGTTGCCGATCGTCTACCCGCTCATTCTGGACATGGGGCTGAGTCCCATCTGGTTCGGCGTCGTCGCCGTCATCGTTTTAGAGATGGGGCTGATTTCGCCGCCGGTGGGCGTGAATGTCTTCGTCGTCAAGGGCATCGCGCCGGACGTGCCGATGAATACGATCTTCCGCGGTATCTGGCCGTTCTGGATCGCCATGGGCGTCTGTCTAGCGATTCTCGTCGCTTTTCCGGAAATCGCCCTGTTCCTGCCGGACTCGATGTTCGACTGACGTCGTCATCGGCCGGCGTAAGCCTGTACGACAAAACGCCGGGCGATCGCGCTCGTCGTTTGCGGCGCGGACCGCGGACACGGAAAGTTCGAATTTTCAGGATCGTATTGCCGGATCCGACGTCGGATCGGCGGGAGATTGCAGGTTGGCTGGGGAACCTGGATTCGAACCAGGACTAAGCGGGTCAGAGCCGCTCGTTCTACCATTAAACTATTCCCCACCGCCGAGCAGCGGCACCCGGGGGCGCCTCGGGGGATCGCGATTTACCATAGCGGTTTTGCGAAAGCTACCCTCAAATTCTTAAGCAATTGACCGCGGCAGCATCGCTTCCGCAAAAATTAATTCGCGGCCTAACGAGCTTCGGACTATAAAGAATTATTGGACAATCAAAGCCCCAGCGCCGTTCCCGCCCGGGATGGCGCCACAGGGAGGGAAAAGTGTCGGCACCGCCGCCACAGAGAAATAACAGCCGGGCGAATGGACGGGGACGGGGCGACCGACGACGTCGGCACAACGGTTCCAACCGTGTATTTGCTGCGCTTGACCTGGGCACGAACAATTGCCGTCTGCTGGTCGCGCGTCCGGTCAGGCACGGATTCTCCGTCATCGACGGTTTTTCGCGCATCGTCCGCCTCGGCGAGGGGGTCGGGGAGGCCGGCCGGCTTTCCGAAGCGGCGATGGATCGCACCATCGAGGCACTGAAGGTCTGCGCCCGGAAGATGGAGCGGCGCAATGTTTCGCATTCGCGCTGCGTGGCGACCGAGGCGGCCCGGCTTGCCGAGAACAGGGAAGATTTCGTCGCGCGCGTTCGCGAGGAAACCGGAATCGACCTCGAGGTCATCTCTTCGAAGGAAGAGGCCGAACTGACCCTCACCGGATGTTTCTCTCTCCTCGATCCGGCGCACGATCATGCGTTGCTGTTCGACGTGGGCGGCGGCAGTGCGGAATTCGTCTGGGCGCGCATCGATCCCGACGGCGGGGCCTTGATCGAAGGGTGGACGTCGATGCCCTGCGGCGTCGTCGCGCTGACGGAACGGCACGGCAAGAACGATTTCTCCACGGACGAGTACGAGGGCGTCGTTTCGGAAGTCATGGGGCTTCTCGCGCCGTTCGACGCGAAGTTCGGCATTGCCGAACAGATCCGCGCCGGAAAGGTCCAGATGCTGGGAACGGCCGGGACGGTTACCACGATCGCCGGCGTCAACATGTCGTTGCCGCGCTACAACCGGTCCCGCGTCGACGGAAGCTGGCTCGGCTTCGACGCGGTCCTGCGCATCAGCCGTGATCTCGCAGACAAGTCCTACGAGGAAAGGGCCGCGCATCCCTGCATCGGGCACAACCGGGCGGACCTCGTCGTTGCCGGATGCGCCGTCCTGGAGGCGGTGTGCCGGACGTGGCCCGCCGGGCGTCTCCGCGTCGCCGATCGCGGCGTGCGCGAGGGAATCCTCTCGGTGATGGCCGGCCATCAGCTGTTCCCGGACTCGCGCGGGTCCGTCTCGGCGGCGGAGTAACCCGGTCATGGCTCGGAAATCCGGCGCTGGCGGCGGACGCGGCCGGCCGACCGGCCGCAACATGTCCGTGCGGGTAAAGTCGGCGCGAGGCAGGAAAACGTCGTCGACGCGCTGGCTCCAGCGGCAGCTGAACGATCCGTATGTGCACGAGGCACGCAAGCAGGGCTTTCGCTCGCGCGCGGCCTTCAAGCTGATCCAGCTCGACGAGAAATACGGCATATTCCGGCCGGGACAGCGGGTCGCAGATCTCGGCGCGGCGCCCGGCGGCTGGACGCAGGTCGCGGTCGAACGCGTGCGGCCCGACGAGACGGGCGGCGCCGTGGTCGCCATCGACGTTCAGGAGATGGACGCCGTGGCGGGCGCCCTCACCATGCAGCTCGATATCTGCGACCCGGACGCGCCGCGCCGCCTCAAGGAAGCGCTCGGCGGCGAGGCGGACGTCGTTATCAGCGACATGGCCGCGCCGGTCACCGGTCACCGCTCCACCGACCATCTGAGGACGCTTGCGCTCTGCGAGGAGGCACATGCATTCGCCCGCGAAGCGCTGGCGACGGGCGGCACGCTGGTCGTCAAGGCCTTCGCAGGCGGCGCCCAGGCCGAGCTGACGAATGCGATCAAGCGGGACTTCCGGAAGGTCCGTACCGTCAAGCCGGAAGCCTCCCGCTCCGAAAGCCCGGAGACCTACATCGTGGCGACGGAATTCCGGGGCGAGGCGGAGCCGGAATAGTCCACTTAAAATTTCCGTTCCTGCCTCCATTCCGTTTGGGATTCGAGTGCGCGTTCTGTATATTTTGCCGCCATCCCGGTAACAGGTGGTGGCATGGAAATCCGCGACGCGCTGACATTCGACGACATCCTTCTCGTACCCGCGGAATCCGCCGTCCTTCCCCACGAAGCTGAAACACGAACACGCCTGACGCGCTCCATCGAGCTCGGAATTCCGCTGGTTTCCGCGGCCATGGACACCGTTACCGAACACGGCATGGCGATCGCGATGGCGCAGGCCGGCGGCATTGGCGTCGTCCACAAGAACCTCGGTATCCAGGAACAGGCCGACGAGGTGAGATCGGTCAAGAAGTTCGAGTCGGGCATGGTCGTCAACCCGGTTACGATCACGCCCGAGAAGACCCTCGCCGACGCCCTGTCGCTGATGGAGCGCTACCGGATTTCGGGCATCCCGGTCGTCGAGAGCGACGGCGGCAAGCTCGTCGGAATTCTGACCAACCGCGACGTCCGGTTCGCCGACAATCCGAAACAGCCGGTGCGCGAGCTGATGACGCACGAGAATCTCGTGACGGTCCGCGACGGCGTCGACATGGCGGAAGCCCGGCGGCTTCTCCATCAGCACCGGATCGAGAAACTGCTCGTCGTGGACGACGCATTCCGGTGCATCGGCCTCGTCACCGTCAAGGACATGGAAAAGGCGAAGCTCCATCCCAATGCGACGAAGGACGAAAAGGGCCGCCTTCGGGTCGCCGCGGCGACCGGCGTCGGCAAGGACGGCTTCGAACGCGCTGAAGCGCTGATAGACGCCGAAGCCGACGTCGTGGTCGTCGATACCGCACACGGCCATTCGCGCGGCGTCCTCGACGCGGTCGGACGCATCAAGCGGCTGTCGAACAGCGTCCAGGTCATCGCCGGCAATATCGCGACGCCGGAAGGCGCAAGGGCGCTTATCGATGCCGGTGCCGACGCGATCAAGATCGGCATCGGTCCGGGGTCGATCTGTACGACGCGCGCCGTCACCGGCGTCGGCGTTCCGCAATTCACCGCTGTCCTCGAATCGTCCGAAGTCTGCCGGGAAGCGGGCGTTCCCTGCATCGCGGACGGCGGCGTGCGCCTGTCGGGCGATCTGGCGAAGGCGATCGCCGCCGGCGCGGACTGCGTGATGATCGGCTCGCTGCTCGCCGGTACCGACGAGAGCCCGGGCGAGGTATTCCTCTATCAGGGGCGTTCCTACAAATCCTACCGCGGCATGGGCTCGCTCGGCGCGATGGCGCAGGGGTCGGCCGACCGCTATTTCCAGCAGGAAGTCAGCGACACGCTCAAACTCGTCCCCGAGGGGATCGAGGGGCGCGTGCCCTACAAGGGGGCCGCCGGGGCGGTGCTTCACCAGCTCGTCGGCGGCCTGCGGGCCTCCATGGGCTACACCGGCAATCCGACGATCGGCGACATGCAGCGGAAGTGCACTTTCCGCCGTGCGACGTCGGCGGGTTTCCGGGAAGGGCACGTGCACGACGTCTCGATCATGCGCGAGGCGCCGAACTACAGGCCGCCGGAATAGGAGAGGGGCATGGGCGATATCGCTATACGGCCCGCGGAAGCGCGGGATGCGGCGGCCATCGCCCGGATCCATGTCGAGAGCTGGCAGTCGACCTATGCCGGTCTTCTGCCCGACGAAATTCTCGTCAATCTGGATAGTGCGCAGCACGAAGCTCGCTGGTGGCGGCACGTTCTCGGCAGGTTTCGGCGCAACCATTTCGTCTATGTTGCCGAAGCGCCGAGCGAGGGCGTTGTCGGCTTCGCAAGCGCCGGGCCGTCGCGGCAAACGGCGCTGCCCTATCGCGGAGAGGTCTACACGATCTATCTCCGCGACGACTATCACGGCAACGGCATCGGCAAGCAGCTCTTCGCCTCTACCGTCGCCGGCGTCCAGGAGGCGCGCGGCCCGTCGGTGATTGTATGGTGTCTGAGCGCGAACCCGTCGCGCTTTTTCTACGAGCACATGGGCGGCTCGCTCGTCGCCCGGCGCACGGGCAAGGTCGGGGTGTCGCCGGTGGAAGAGGTCGGCTACGCGTGGGGAGACGCGTCAGAACTCGCCGTGTGGGGCAGGGCGTGACGGCAGGGAAAGAACGAACGACAAGATGACCGACCGCGTACTGATCCTCGATTTCGGATCCCAGGTGACACAGCTTATCGCCCGCCGCGTGCGGGAAAGCGGCGTCTATTGCGAGATTCACCCGTTCAACCGCGTCACCGGCGACAGCATCGCCGACTTCGGCGCGAAGGCGATCATCCTTTCGGGCGGACCGGCGTCGGTGCTCGACATCGACACGCCGCGCGCGCCCGAAGATGTCTTCGAGGCGGGCGTTCCGGTGCTTGGCATCTGCTACGGCCAGCAGACCATGGTCGAGCAGCTCGGCGGCAAGGTTCACACGTCCGACCACCGGGAGTTCGGCCGCGCCATGCTCTCCGTGACGGAAGCGTGCGACCTGTTCGAGGGCGTCTGGGCGCCCGGCGCCGAGGAACAGGTGTGGATGAGCCACGGCGACCGCGTCGAGAAGCTGCCGGACGGATTCCGCGCCGTCGGCATCAGCGAAGGCGCGCCCTTCGCGGCGATCGCGGACGACGACCGCCGGTTCTACGGCGTGCAGTTCCACCCCGAGGTGGTGCACACGCCGCACGGCGCGCAGCTTCTTCGGAATTTCACGCACGGCGTCGCCGGCTGCCACGGCGACTGGACGATGGCCGCTTTCCGCGACCAGGAAATCGCCAAGGTCCGCGCGCAGGTCGGCGGCGGACGCGTGATCTGCGGTCTCTCGGGCGGCGTCGACTCGTCGGTCGTCGCGGTCCTGCTGCACGAGGCGATCGGCGACCAGCTGACCTGCGTTTTCGTCGACACCGGCATGATGCGGATGGGCGAGGCGGAGGAGGTCGTCCGGCTGTTCCGAGACCACTACAACATCTCGCTGGTCCACCGGGACGCTTCGGATCTTTTCCTCGGCAAGCTCGACGGGGTTTCCGATCCCGAACAGAAGCGAAAGATCATCGGCGCGACCTTCATCGACGTGTTCGAGGAGGAAGCGAAGAATGTCGGCGGCGCGGACTTCCTCGCGCAGGGAACGCTCTATCCGGACGTCATCGAATCCGTGTCGTTCCACGGCGGACCCAGCGTGACGATCAAGTCGCACCACAATGTCGGCGGCCTGCCGGAACGCATGAACATGGCGCTGGTCGAGCCGCTGCGCGAGCTGTTCAAGGACGAGGTGCGCGCGCTGGGGCGCGAGCTCGGCCTGCCCGACAGCTTCGTCGGCCGCCATCCGTTCCCCGGGCCGGGACTCGCAATCCGCATTCCCGGCAAGATAACGCGCGAAAAGCTCGACGTGCTGCGCAAGGCCGATGCGATCTATCTCGAGGAGATCCGCAAGGCCGGGCTCTACGACGAGATCTGGCAGGCCTTCGCGGTGCTGCTGCCGGTCCAGACGGTGGGCGTGATGGGCGATGCGCGTACCTACGACCACGTCTGCGCGCTCCGGGCCGTCACTTCGACCGACGGCATGACGGCCGATTTCTATCCCTACGAGATGGCCTTCCTCGGCCGCACCGCAAACCGGATCATCAACGAGGTCCGCGGAATCAACCGGGTCGTCTACGACGTGACGTCGAAACCGCCCGGCACGATCGAGTGGGA
>JAYPTI010000098.1:12295-12628 GCA_038133505.1 Alphaproteobacteria bacterium | reverse complement strand
TACCGCGACCTGCCCATTCGGGGGCCGGCGCCGGCGCGCGACGCCGTCGGCCAGGGCGTCGATCTCTTCCTGAACCCGTTCTACTACCTGCTGGAATTCGAAACCCTCCTCTATCTCAAGGCGGGCGAGCTTGTCGTGAAACGCGAGGAGGCGCTCGAAGGGGTCGAAAAGCCGCAGGCAACGCCGCCCGACTATTACTCGGCGGCACGGAGCGCCTACTTCAAAAGGCGCGCGCTCGAGCTTCGCAAGACGCCGAAGCGGGACATGCCTGCCGTCGACTGACGCTCAGCGGGGTGAAGGCCGCCGGATTTTCCGCTATAGTCCCGTCACATC
>JAYPTI010000098.1:7031-12285 GCA_038133505.1 Alphaproteobacteria bacterium | reverse complement strand
TGGGACACCTGCTCGGTGGCGTGTGGACGAACGATGAACAACTCGTCGAGTACGACGACCGCGGCGCCTACGTCAAACAACCGTCCCAGTTTCGCAACTGGGTGACGCCGGACGGCAGCGCCGGCCCCAGCGGCGACGACGGCTTCATGGCAGAAGCGGGCCGCTACTGGCTTTATGCGGCGACGAGCTGCCCGTGGGCGCACCGCGCCGTTCTCTATCGCACGCTCAAGAAGCTCGACGATATCGTGCCGCTGGTGAACACCGACCAGGCGGTCGGCGGCCAGGGCTGGGGCTTCGGCGAAAGCGGCCACCGCGTCCCCGGCACGTCGCAAAACGCCCGCTGGCTGCACGAGCTCTATACGATCTCCGAGGCAGGCTGCACCACGCGCGTGACGGTGCCGACGCTGTGGGATGCCAAGACGCAAACCGTCGTCAGCAACGAGTCCTCCGAAATCATCCGCATGTTCGACACGGCGTTCGAGAAGGTCGCGCCGCCGACCCCGGTGCTCTGCCCGGACGAACTCCGCGACGAGATCGACGCGATGAACACGTTCGTGCTCGAGAACATCAACAACGGCGTGAACCGCTGCGGCCGGTCGAAGTCGCAGGAAGCCTACGACGAGGCGTTCGAAAAGCTGTTCGAGGCGCTCGACGCGCTCGAAGAGCGCCTCGGCCGCCAGCGCTATCTGATCGGCAACCGGATGACGGAAGCAGACTGGCGGCTCTATCCGAACCTGATCCGGTTCGACCCGGTCTACTATGTCGGGTACCGGTGCAATCTGCGGCGGATCCGCGACTACCCGAACCTCTCGAACTATCTTCGGGAGCTCTACCAGACGCCGGGCATTGCGGACGTCAGCGACATCGAGGGCATGAAAGCCGGCAGCTTCGGAAAGGCCGGTCCCATCGGCTGGGACGGAATCATTCCGCGCGGTCCGGAAAACACTCTGATGCAGCCGCACGACCGGAAACGTTTCGCCGCCGCGGCCTAGCGTTCCGCCGCCGAGTTGGCGGCGCTCCCGAGTTTGCTACACTGACGGCCGAGCGACCGGCCTTATCCGCAACAGGGAGTTTCGCCATGTACGCCAGATCAATTGCCGCCGCTGCGATTCTAGCAGCGTTACCCGTGCTCGCGTCTGCGGGCACCCTCGACGACGTTCGCAAGCGCGGCAGCCTCAACTGCGGCATCAATACCGGCCTCGCGGGTTTCGCGGCGCCGGACGACAAGGGCGTCTGGCAGGGCTTCGACGTCGATTTCTGCCGCGCGGTTGCGGCCGCGGTCCTCGGCGACGCCTCCAGGGTCAAGTACACCAATCTCACCGCCAAGATCCGCTTCACCGCGTTGCGCTCGGGCGAGATCGATCTCCTGTCCCGCAATACGACGTGGACGTTCAGCCGCGACGCGGATCTCCAGACGACCTTCCTCGGCGTCAACTACTACGACGGCCAGGGCTTCATGGTGCCCGCGAAGCTCGGCGTCAAATCCGCGAAACAGCTCGGCGGCGCCTCGATCTGCATCCAGACCGGCACGACGACCGAGCTCAACCTCGCGGAGTATTTCCGCCTCAACAAGATCAAGTACGAGCCAGTGCCGGTAGAGACCGCAACGGAGGCGCGGTCCGTCTATCTCGCCGGCCGCTGCGACGTCTACACCACCGACGCGTCCGGCCTTGCCGCCACCCGCGCCTCGACCGACGCGCCGGCGGATCACGTGATCCTGCCGGAGATCATTTCCAAGGAACCGCTCGGCCCCCTCGTCCGTCAGGGCGACGACCAGTGGGCAGACATCGGCCGCTGGGTGCTCAACGCGCTCATCGCCGCCGAGGAGATGGGGGTCACATCGGCCAACGTCGCCGAGATGGCGAAGGGGACGAAGAATCCGGAGATCAACCGCCTGCTGGGCAAGGAGGAACTTCAGGGCCGCGCGTCGCTCGGCCTGGCGCCGGATTGGGCGGTGAAGGTAATTTCGCAGGTCGGCAATTACGGCGAGATCTTCGCGAAGCATCTGGGCAAGAACACGCCGCTCGCGATCGAGCGCGGTCTTAACGCGCAGTGGCGCGACGGTGGGCTGCTCTACGCGCCGCCGTTCAGATAAGCCGCCGGCCGCACCCGACCGCCGGTCCGCCGCCCGATGACGTCAGTTGTCGCGTCACGCATCGCACGCCTTTGGCATGAGGAGCAGGTGCGCGACCTGGCAATCCAGGTCCTCGTCGTCGTCGCCGTATTCGCATCCGGCGCCTGGTTGATCGGAAACGTCATCGCGAACTTCGCCGCGCTCGACAAGACATTCGGGTTTTCGTTCCTGTGGCGTCTTCCGGCCAACTACGACATCAATCAGACGCTCATCGACTACAGCAATACCGACACCCATCTCCGGGCGGCCGTCGTCGGACTCCTGAACACCCTGCTGGTCGCCGTCATCGGGATCGTGCTGGCGACGATCCTCGGGATCGTCGTCGGGGTGATGCGGCTTTCCGGCAACTGGCTGGTCTCACGCATTGCCGCCGTCTATGTAGAGTTCACGCGCAACACGCCGGTTCTTCTGCTGATCCTCCTGTGGCACGGGATCGTCATCAACGCGTTTCCGCACCCGCGGCAGGCGGCGGATATCGGCGGCCTCGTGTTCTTCACCAATCGCGGCATCCTCGTTCCGAGACCGATCTTCGAGCCTGGTTTCTGGATCGTCGTCGCGGCAATCGGGATCGGCCTGGCTGCTGTCCTGCTCCTGAGGCGGCGGGCGGTTCGCCGGCGCGAAACGACGGGACGGGAGACGCGTTGGGTCCTGGCGGGAACCCTGATCGTCGTCGCCCTCTCGACCGTGGCGTTCTTTGCGGCGGGAATGCCCGTGTCTTTCGACGTGCCGGAACTGCGCGGCTTCAATTTCGGCGGCGGAATCGCGCTCCTGCCCGAGTTCGCGGCGCTGACCTGGGCGCTCGCCTTCTATACGTCGGGTTTCATCGCCGAGATCGTCCGCGGCGGCATCAACGCCGTCGACAGGGGCCAGACGGAAGCGGCAAGAGCGCTCGGGCTCTCCGAAGGCCGCGTCCTGCGGCTCGTCGTCCTGCCGCAGGCACTGCGCGTGATCATCCCGCCGCTCACGTCGGAATATCTGAACCTGACGAAGAACTCGTCGCTCGCCATCGCCATCGGCTACATGGACCTGGTCGCGACGCTGGGCGGGATCACGCTGAACCAGACCGGCCGCGAGATGGAGGCGATGATCCTCGTGATGCTCATCTATCTCCTCATCTCGCTTGCGATCTCGCTGTTCATGAACTGGTATAACCGGCGCGTCCGGCTGGTGGAGCGCTAGGATGGCGGACGCGACAGAACGCGGCTATAGGCCCGGCGAGCATCCCGACCTGCCGCCGCCGCCCGGCACGGCGGGACTCTCGGGATGGCTCCGCGCCAACCTGTTTTCGTCGCCGATGAACGCGGCGCTGACCTTGGTCTGCGTTGCATTCCTATGTCTCTTCCTGGTCCACGCGGCCGACTGGTTCATCCTCGATGCCGTCGTTTCGGCCGACTCGCGATCCGCCTGCCGCGCGGCAGGCGACGGCGCATGCTGGGCCGTGGTGCTGGTCCGGCTGGACCAGTTCGCATACGGTTTCTACCCGGAAGCCGAACGGTGGAGGCCGAACCTCGCTTTCGTCCTTCTGTTCGCGGCACTCGCGCCGGTCCTGTTCGACCGGCTGCCGGGACGCCGTCGGCTGCTCTGGTTTTCCGCCGCCTATCCTGTCGTTGCCGCATGGCTGATCCATGGCGGGCTGTTGGGACTCGCCGTCGTCGAGACCCGCCTCTACGGCGGGTTCCTGCTGACGCTCGTGATCGGGGTCACCGGCATCGCGGCATCGCTGCCCCTCGGGATCCTGCTGGCCCTCGGACGGCAATCGCGGCTGCTCGCGATCCGGACACTGAGCGTTTGTTTCATCGAGTTCGCCCGCGGCGTGCCCCTCATCACGCTGCTGTTCGTCGCCTCGACGATGCTCAACTATTTCCTGCCGCCGGGAACGACCTTCGACCTGCTCGTCCGCGTCCTCATCATGGTCAGCCTGTTCGCCGCCGCCTATATCGCCGAAGTGGTCCGCGGCGGCCTGCAGGCGATCCCGAAAGGCCAGTACGAGGCGGCCGAGGCGATGGGGCTGACGTATTGGCAGACGACGCGCCTTATCTCGCTGCCCCAGGCGCTGCGTATCTCGATCCCGGGCATCGTCAATATCTTCATCGGGCTCTACAAGGATTCGACGCTGGTCGTGATCATCGGCCTGCTCGACCCGCTCGGCATTACGCGCGCGATCCTCGCGGACGCCAAATGGAACGGGCTGTCTAACGAGGTCTATCTGTTCGCCGCGCTGTTCTTCTTTCTCAGCTGCTTCTCGATGTCTCGCTACGCCATGTGGCTCGAACGACGGCTGGAGCCGGGCGCGGCCCGAGAGATCGCCGCGAAAGCCGAGAGGTCGATGCCGTGACCGGCCGCCCCGCCATCGAGATCCGCGGCCTCCATAAATGGTTCGGCAGCTTTCACGTGCTCAAGGATATCGACCTTTCCGTGTCGGCGGGCGAGCGCATCGTCGTGTGCGGCCCGTCGGGATCGGGGAAGTCCACCCTGATCCGCTGCATCAACCGGCTCGAGACGCATCAGCGGGGAACGATCGTCGTCGACGGCACCGAACTGACGCACGATCTCCGCGATATCGAAAAGGTTCGCTCGGAAATCGGCATGGTGTTCCAGCATTTCAACCTGTTCCCGCACCTGACGGTACTGGAAAACTGCACGCTGGCGCCTGTCTGGGTCCGCAAGCTACCCAAGTCTCAGGCCGAAGAAATCGCGCGGCGCTATCTCGCCCGCGTTCACATTCCGGAACAGGCGGACAAGTATCCCGGCCAGCTCTCCGGCGGACAGCAGCAGCGCGTCGCCATCGCCCGCGCGCTCTGCATGGAGCCGCGGATCATGCTGTTCGACGAGCCGACCTCGGCGCTCGATCCGGAGATGATCAAGGAAGTTCTCGATACCATGGTGCAGCTGGCAGAAGAGGGCATGACCATGCTCTGCGTGACCCACGAGATGGGCTTTGCCCGCCAAGTGGCGAACCGCGTGATCTTCATGGATCAGGGCCAGATCGTGGAACAGAACGAGCCGGAAGAGTTCTTCAACAACCCGCAATCCGAGCGGACGAAGCTGTTCCTGAGCCAGATCCTGGGCCACTGAACGAGGTCGTTTTCAGACCTCGGCAAAAGGTTAACAAACAAGGGC
>JAYPTI010000098.1:4731-7021 GCA_038133505.1 Alphaproteobacteria bacterium | reverse complement strand
GTGCTCGACGTGATGATCGAGCTGGCGGAAGACGGCACGACCATGATCGTGGTCACCCACGAGATGGGCTTCGCCGAGCGCGTCGCCGACCGCGTGATCTTCATGGACGGCGGCGAGATCATCGAGGAAGCGCCGCCGGCGACGTTTTTCTCGTCGCCGGACCACGACCGGACGAAACTGTTCCTCAGCCAGATACTGGACCGCTGAGGCTACTCCGCAGCGGCCGCCGCGGGCGACGGCACGTCGTAGCTGTTCAGGATATCGTCGACCATCGCTTCCCAGCCGTCCCAGTCGGCGAGGAGGAAGTTGTAGTTCGTCACGATAAAGCTGGGCCCGGCGTAGAAACGCTCGTACTGGATGTGACGGCCGGCGAAATCGGAACCGAGCAGGTCCCAGGCAAGCTTCAAGACCTTCATGCGGTTCGCCGCCGACTCGCCCGGCACCGACCAGTAGGTCTCGAACGTCTTCTTCATCTCCGGGTCGTTGATGACCGAGATATCGGCCGGGAACTGGAACGGCCCGCCGCCGAGGAGTTCCGAGACGGTCTCGCAGATACGCGAATGGTTCGTCGTGCACCAGTGAAGGGCCGCGTACATGTAGCGCCGGTTGATGTTGACGAACCCGGGCGCATGTTCGGTCTCGAAGTTCTCGACCTGGCCGTGGATCATCGCCTCCAGCCCCGACAGCGACGCGGCGAGACTGCCGAGCGTGCCCTGGACGGCCGGGACGTGGCGGATGGAGTTCATTTCGGTAACGCGGTTAGCGAGGCCGACGATCAGCTTCAGCTTCTCCCAGAACCGGATGTTGGACTGGTGGTTGCCCATCGCGTGCGCCGGCGTCCGAAGATAGATCTCGCGCGACAGATCGACGTCGTCGAGCGTGAAGACCCGCTCCCACGGCACGAAGACATTGTCGAAGATCACCATCGAGTCCGTTTCGTCGAACCGGTAGGCGAGCGGGTTGTCGAACTCGCTGACGGCGTATTTCTCGAACGGCTTCCGCGCCCACATGTTCACGCCGGGCGTGTTCAGCGGAACGGCGCAGGTCACGGATTCCTTCTCCTGGCCCGGGCCGAGCGGCAGCAGGTTCCCGACCCAGGTCTCGTCGGCGAAGACGGCCGACGTCCCCAGCATCTTCATGCCGTCGATGACGATCCCGTCGTCGCGCTCGTCGACGACCTTCAGCGTCGGGATCTTCATGTTTTCTCGCTGGTAGAGCTCCGGCTTGCGGGCGCCCTGCGGCGGCAGAACCGTGTAGGTCGCGCAGATGTCGTTGTCGCGCATGTACTTGTAGTAGTTGACGAGATTTTCGCCGAAGCCCGGACGGATCCCGTCGAAGATGTCGGGCCGCATGGCGAGGCCCGCGACGAAGGACGACACGTGATCCGGCGAGCGTCCCAGCAGGCCGTGTGACCACTCGGCGACGCGGCGATGCGTCTCCATCCGTTTCCGCAGATCGTCCTGCGTTTTCGGCTGGAGGAACCAGGTGGAATGACGGTCGCCGTCGGCTTCGTACGACATGACGTCGATGTTCTCCGGCGCCCTCTTGTTGTCGTAGAGCCGCGCGAAGGACCGCGCCGCGTTGCGGAATGCGGGGTGGGTCGTTACGTCGTCCACCAGTTCGCCGCCGATATAGACCTTTCGGCCGTCGCGAAGCCCTTCGAGATAGTCCTGTCCTGATTTCAGCATCCGATCTCTCCTGTCATCTGCTTGTTCCGGTCAGCGCCAGATCGCGCCGACCGCCGTGTCTCCTATTTCCGTCTGTTCGCGTGCGATCCGCTCGGCCAGTTCCGATGCGCGGCCGCTCGTTCGGGTCATATGATCGACGATGTTCCGGAACGCTTCGAACGTCTCCGGCCCGACACCGTCGAACAGTTCGTCGTTTATTTCGCAAAGATAGGGGGCGAACTCTTCGATGGTCTGCCGCCCTTCCGGGGTAAGCACCAGGATCACGCTGCGCCCGTCCGCCGGGTTCGGGCGCTTGTCCAGATAACCGCGCCGCATGAGCTTCTTCGTTTCCATCGTCACGTAGGCGCCGGACGTATGAAGCCGGTCGGCGACCGTCGAGATCGTGACCGACTCTTCCGCCGACAGCTCCGCGACGACCATGAGAATGTGATACTGGATGCCCGACAGACCGAGCGCGATCGCCATACGTTCGCGTATCCGGTCGAAATTCACCGTCATCGTGAAGATGCCGTAGATCAGGCGGCGGAACTCCGTGTCGCTCCCGTCCCCGCCCAGCAGCGACGGCGACGTCGTGGTCCGCGGCATCTGCCAGCCGTCCGTCG
>JAYPTI010000098.1:0-4721 GCA_038133505.1 Alphaproteobacteria bacterium | reverse complement strand
TTCGATGTCCGAAACGTTTTCGCCCAAGGATTCTCTCCGGCATCAAATACCTTATAAAATTAGCTAAATATTTTATTTATGTCAACGCCTGTCGAATTCCTCGATTCCTGCCATCATCGCACCATGCCGCTCCGCGTCCTTGCCCCTCTCCTGCTCATTTTCGGCCTCACGATACAGAGCGCGCTCGCGGCCTTCGTCTGCCCCCATCTCGACGACGACGCCGGGCGCGCGATGGACGGGTGGCAGGTACCCGGACTCGCCCTGGGCGTCGTCCAGGCGGACAAGGTGATCGCGGTGCGGACCTATGGCGAGCGAGAGGCCGGAACCGGCCAGCCGGTGACCGCGAGCACCCTGTTCGCCGTCGGATCCATCACGAAATCGCTCACGTCGCTCGGGTTCTCGGTCGTCTCCCTGCGCGGCGATATTTCGCTCGATTCCCCGGTCCGTTGGCAGCTCCCCTCCTTTCCGGACGGCATTACGTTCCGCCACCTGCTTTCCCACACGTCGGGCTGGCCGCGTCACGACGCGCTCTGGTATCTCGACGACTACGGCATGACCGGCATTGCCCGGCGTCTCGCGCTGCTTCCCCGGTTCGCGCCGCCGGGAGCCGCTTTCCAATACAACAACGTCACCTACGCCGCCGCCGGCCGTGCCCTCGAAAATATCTCGGGGGCCTCCTGGCACGACTGGATCTACGACGTCATCCTCGAGCCGGCCGGCATGAAATCCTCGGTCACGACGGTCTCAGCTTTCCGCACCGCCGAAAACCGGGCGCGCGGATATTTCCCCGCCGATACGGGCCGGATCCCGGTGGTCCTCCGCAACACCGACCCGGTCGCGCCGGCCGCCGGTCTCTATGCCCACCTCGACGACATGCTGCGCTACGTGCAGTTGCTGACCAACGGCGGCGTGGTCGGGGACCGGCGCGTCGTGCAGGCCGCCGCGGTGCGGGCCCTGTTTGCCGCCGCAGCGGATGCCCCTAACCGGCGTTACGGGCTCGGACTGAACCTCTCCGACTGGCGCGGGCGCGCATTCGCCTACCACCCGGGCGTGGTCGACGGTTTCGGGGCGCGCATCTCCCTGCTGCCGGGACTGGCAGCGGGGGTCATCGTCCTCAGCAACATGTCGGGCCAGACGCCGACCGCCCAGATCGTCTCGCAGACGGTTCTGGACTGTCTCGTGGGGCATCCGCGCGTCGACTGGGTGGCGGCGTTCGGGAACGTCCGGCCGCCGCCGAAGCCGAAACCGCCGCCGCCGCCCGCGGCCGAACTGGATACGCCGCTGGCGCAATTCGCGGGGACCTACCTGCACCCGGCCTACGGGGCGATGACATTCGTGCCGAACGTGGACGGAACCGGTCTCACGGGGCGTTTCCATACCCGGATCTTCTCGCTCGGCTATGTCGGGAACGCCACCTGGCGCGTTCAGGAGACGGCCTGGCCGCTGCGCGAGGGGCTTCTGATCAGCTTCTCCCACCCGCAGGCCGACGGCTTCGCGAGCCTCGCGACGCCGCTCGCGGACGGGCCGGTCTACCGGCACAATGCCGGCCCTCTGGAATTCCGTCGCGGCCCCTTGCCATCGCCCCGGCAAACGCCACTTTAATTGGGTAATTCACGACGCCATTCGGAGCGTTAGAGATGGCAGCATCGACCAAAACCGTTACCGCCTCCCCGCAGCGAAAGCACGTCAAGACCGCCGAACGTCCGCCGGTCGCCGTCGGCCACGTGCGGCTTCAGACGCATTGCGTGCCGGAAACGATCGACTTCTTCCGCGCGATCGGGCTGCGGCACATATTCCGCAAGGAAACCTTCGGCGTTCTGGAACTGCGGGGCGGAACGCATCTCGTCATTTCGAAGCGAGACAAGCCGATCCGCCGCGCCACCCCTGCGCCGTTCGACATCATGGTCGACGACATCGAAAAGACGCGGCGCACATACGAGAAGAAGGGTTTCGAGCCGACGGAAATTACATCGGGAACGATCCACTCGTCATTCTTCGTCCGCATCCCGTCGGGCCACAAGCTCAAGATCACATCGTCCCACGCCGGCAACAGGCCGGTCTGACGCAGCGTCAACCGCGGCGGCCGATCCAGCGCAACGCCGCCGGCCCCATAAGACCGCCGAGGACGCCGACCGCCAGCGCCGCTGACCAGGCAACCGGCGTCTGACGTCCGCCCGCGAGATCGAGGGCGACGCCCGCGACGGCCGGTCCGAGCGTCGCCCCGACGAAGCCGATCGTCGCATGGACCGCCATGGTCGCGCCGCGGAGCGCGGGGTCCGCCGACGCGACGGTTCCTGCGGAGACCGCGCCGGTATCGCCATAGATCGCCATCCCGTACAGGATCGCAAGGACAGCAACGACGCTCGGAGAAAGCGACGTCAGCGGGCTCGCGACCAGCGCGGCCCCGCTCGCGAGCGCCGCGATGTGGACCCATCCGAGGACGCGGCGCCTGTCTCCCCTCGCGGCAATTTCGCCGACCGCCATCGCGACCGGAACGCCGAGCAGCGCCGCCAGCGTCGCAATCACCACCGGAGACGCGAACGCTTCGCCGCGGCCCGCGCCTGAGAGCCACGCAAAGAACGCAACGATCCAGATCCGGTTGGCGAAGACTTCCCAGACATGCCCCGCATAGGCGCAGATATAAGCAAGCGCTTCGCGGTTCCTGAACACCGGCCGGAAGTCGACCAACAGGCCGCGCCGCACGCCGGGGTCGAACCGGCCCGCCGGAAGCCCCCGCCAGGCGACGATCAGCGCGACCAGGTTGCCGGCCCCGGCCAGCGCGAACGCGTACCGCCAGCCCGAGGCATCGGCGACCGCCCCGCCGACGAAGATCGAGAAGGCCGTGCCAAGGGCGAATACCGACGTGTAGTAGCTGGAGGCGCGGCTCCGCCACGGCTCCTCCAGCGTGTCGGCGATGATCTTGAGCGCCGGCATGTAGGCGCCGGCGACGGCGACTCCCGCGAGGAAGCGGAACAGGAGGCCGCTCCAGAAACTCCCGGCGAACGCCGCAAAGGCGAGCGACGAGAGCGCGCCGACCGCCGTCGCCGCCAGACAGACCCGCCGAGGCGACACCCTGTCCGTCAGCGGCACCAGCACGGGGACCGCGCACAGATAGCCGGCGAAGAATACGCCGCCGAGCCAGCCTGCTTCGGCGTTCGACATGCGCCATTCGTCGATGAGGGTTGGCAGCACCGCCGCGACGGTCATGAACGCCAGCAGGTTCAGGACCAGATAGCTGCAGGCAAGAAAGGTGAGGCGCGCGGGCGACATAGCCCCCGTTTTACCGGAGGCGCGGCGGAAGAAAAGCCGCTACGACGCGGGGCGGCCGGAAGCCCGTTTCTTCAGGTGCGGGAGGATCGTCGGCGACGCGCCCAAAACAGCCTCGCCACGGCCAGGCCGAGGACCATTCCCGTCATCGGCTCGGAGACGAAATTCGCGTTGTCGATCTGCGCGGAACCGAGGAATTCGCCTTCGACGGTGCTGATCGTGTAGGTGCCGGAAATCCAGTCCACATACTGGTCGTAGAACGCGGCAACGCCGTCGATCGCTTCCTGCTGGGTCTCGCCCTCCGCCGGCTGCGGCCAGAACGCGTCACCGACCCCGACATAGATAAGCGCATCGACCAGAACCGCGTCGCCTTCGCCGCTGTTCAGCAGGACGTCGTCGCCAAGCCCGCCGTCGAAGACGCCGTTGGCGCCGTAGAGCACGCCGATCCGCGTGGTGCCGTTGAGCGTCGTGCCGGCAAGCGTGCCGGAATAGCCCAGCGCGTTCCAGGGATCCGACGACGCGACCTGTTAACCGACGTCGCTGAGAGAAAACTGCGTGCCGCCCGTTCCCTGGGCGAGCAAGCCGAAATGCAGGCGGTTGCCGCGTTCGTTGTCGAACGGCGAAGCCGCGTTGGCGGCGCCGCGCCACGACGAGAAACTCGTGACTATCGCATCGCCGGCCTCGAAGGAGTTTCCGAGCTGCTCATAGGCCGTGGGATCGGTATCCCGCGCGCCGCCGACGTTCGACAGACCCTGGGCGAGCCCGGTCATCGCATTGGAAAGATAGGTCGACCAGCTCGGCGAGCCGAACACGTTCGGCGCCGACGACGCAAAGACGTCGAGCAGAACGCCCGCCTTGGTCCCCTGCGGCAAAACCATCGCCAAGGCGACGGCAAACGCAAACAAACTGCGCATCGAAGGTCCCCACCTGCGCAAACACATTCTTTGTTATTCAGTATATTAGCACAGGTTGCCGAAATATCACATCAGGAACATAAAGTTGGCCCGATCGGGGCCGGTCTGGCACACTGTCGGGAGAAATCCGGGAGCTATCGCCCATGGCCACGACTACGACCGCCGCCATCTCCGAGAACGAAATCAAGACCTTTCACGAGGACGGCGCACTTTGCCTGCGCGGCGTTATTTCGCCCGAATGGCTGAAGGTTCTCTCGGAGGGCTTCGATCAGGCCGTCGCCGCACCCGGGCCGTTTTCGAAGAGCTACGGGCCGGAAGGCGCGCCACGCTACTACACGGATCATCGGGTTTTCGAGAGGTTCGAGCCGTTCCACCGGTTTCTGTTCGACGGTCCGCTGGCGCCCATCGCCGCGCAGATACTCGGCGCGTCGCGGGTGGATCTTTACGACGAGCACCTGCTGATCAAGGAAGCCGGCGCGCCGGCGCAGACCTACTGGCACCACGACATGCCTTATTTTTCTATCGAGGGATACGATCTTG
>JAYPTI010000097.1:7621-12735 GCA_038133505.1 Alphaproteobacteria bacterium | reverse complement strand
CGGAATGACGGCGACCGCGTTTTCGCCAGTCCGCTCGCCCGCCGCATGGCCGAGCGCGGTGCAGCCGCCTGGCTCGCTCCCCGCCGCCAGTGTCGCGTGGACGTAGTCCTCGCCGCGTGCCGCGATGCAGAGCCCGGTAAAGTCGAGCAGCGCGTTGCCGGCCGCGGCGCGCACGCTGTCCGGGATGTCGCCGGCTTCCAGCCCGGTCGCCCAGGCGGCGAATTCCTCGCTTTTCGAGATATCGGGAAGGGCGTCGTCGCTCATGCGGCGGATCCCATGCGCCGCGCGATTTCCGCGGCGACCGTTCCGGCGTCGCCGGGCGCGAAGGTCGCGGCGACGTATTTGTCGGGCCGGACGAGCAGGATCTTGCCCTCGTAAGGCCGGAATTTCGGCAGGGTCTCGCCAGCTCGAAGCGTTGCGGTCCGGACGCGGGGGGCGGCATTCGCGGCGGCGTCGGTCGTCAGCGCGACGCGGGCGGCGTCCAGCCGCTCCCAGACCGGCTGGTCCAGTGCTTCGAGCGCCGCTTCCGCGTCCAGGCCGAGCGCGAGCAGCGCAAAGCCGGGGCCGAGCAGGTTATCGAGTTTCGTCTCGTCGCCGTCGGGCAGGGCGACGACCGGTTGCGGCAGCATGCGCCCGACCAGCGTCTTCTTCGCCGATTGTCCGTCCGGAATCAGGAACCCGTCGAGGAACCGCGGCACCGGCTTATATTTCATGTTGAGAAAGTAGTCCCGCAGCTTCGGGATCAGGCCGGTAACCTTGAAGAAGACGATCTGGCCGTAGGTATGGAACCAGTTGCGCGGCACCATCACCCAGCCTGTCTGGATCGCCATGCGGATCAGCAGCCACGCGTGGTCGCGGCGCTCGGTCTCGTATGTGTCCATGAGAGACGGCGGGAACTGTCCCTTCACGACGGCAGCGGCTTTCCACGCGAAGTTGGCGGCGTCGCGCTGGCCGCTGTTGAGACCCTGACCGGCGTAGGGCGGCGTCAGGTGCGCGGCGTCGCCGAGCAGAAACACGCGGCCCTTGCGCCAGTGGTCGGCGATGCGGGCGTGGAAGGTGTAGACGACCTTGCGGACGACCTCGACCGGCCGGTCGCCGATATAAGGACGCAGCAGATCCGCGATGGTTTCTTCCTTGAGGAAATGGTCCGCGTCCTCACCCGGGTGCACGATGAATTCCCAGCGGCGTGTCCCGCCGTACCCGGGCAGCGTGATGGCGGGCCGCCGATGGTCGCAATGGGCGACCGAATCCGGCGTGTCGTCGAAATCGTTGACCGTGTCGAAGACCAGCCAGCGCTCCTCGAAGCTGGAGCCGCGCAGCTCGGTGCCGATGGTGCGGCGGATCAGGGACCGGCCGCCGTCGCAGCCGGCGAGGTACTTGCCGCGGACCGCGTGCGTCGCGCCGTCCGGCCCCTTGGCGTAGGCGGTCACGCCGTCGGCGTCTTCCTCGAAGCGTTCGACCTCGTGCTCGAACAGGGTTTCTATCCCCGGGAACCGGTCGAGCCCCTTGAGCAGGGTCGCTTCGAGCTCGGGCTGGTGAAAGGCGGAACGCCGGGGATGGCCGTATTCCCGCGTCGTCGGCTTGACCCGCGCGAACTCGCGCTGGCCGGGCGAATAGTAGCGCGCGCCGTATCCGGGCAGCGTGCGCGGGACGATCTCGTCGACCAGGCCCAGCGTCTGCATGGAACGCATGGATTCGTCGTCGATCGAGACCGCGCGCGGCTCGGCGACCGTTCCCGCGTTGCGTTCGATGACGACGGCGCGGACGCCGTAGAGCCCGAGATAGTTCGCGGTGGCGAGCCCCGCCGGCCCGGCGCCGACGATGACGACGTCGGTGTCGATTACTCCCGCTTCCACGCGTGTCCCCAGAGATTGAGGGTGCGGTCCTCCGCCTTCCAGAGGCCGGGCGTCTTGTCGAAGTCGACCGTCTCCAGTTCCGCGGAGATTTCGACCGGATTGTGGTCGGGATCGCGGACGAAGATGAACAGGTTGTTGCCCGCGCCGTGGCGCGCCGCGCCCCATTCGATCTCGGTGCGCATAGAGGCGAAATGATCGCCCCAGTCGCGGATGTCGTTCCAGCAGGTGGATTCGTAGCACTGGTGGTCGAACCGCGACGTCGAGGCCGAGAACAGCGCGAGGCAGTGATGCTCGTGGTCGGACCGCAGGAAGCACGCGGCGGTGTGCCCGTCGTCTTTCTTCACGATGTCCGACTGCCGGTAGCCGATCGTGCCGGTGTAGAACTCGATCAGCTTGTCGATCTGCGGCGTGCAGATGCCGAGATGCTGGAGGCGGCCCGGCATCGGGTCGGGATCGGCCGCTTCCGGCCGCGCCGGAACGCCGAAGATGAAAGTGTTGCCGTCCGGGTCGAGCACGGCGGTCTGATCGTCGGTGAAGACGGGCGAACGAAGGTCCGACAGCGGCGCACCCTTTTCACGCATGTCCGCGTCGAATTTCGCCGACTGTTCCGCATCCGCGAGCGCATACGCCGCATAGGCGATGCCGCGGGTTTCGGCAGGCTGGAGAACGATATTCCGCTGCCCCGCGCTCAGCCATATCTCGCCGCCGTCCACGGTTTCCGAGTTCATCTCCAGATGCTTCTCGTACCAGCCGCGCATGGCGTCCGGCTGGTCCGTGCGGAGACAGAAATGGTGGAGGTGGGCGGGCCAAAGGGGCGGTCTGGTCATGGGAACGGCTTCCGGCGGGCAATGAACGGACGTTTGCGATTGCCTACACATTTACCGCCGCGAGGACGGCTTGAACAGACGGGAGCGTCAGCCGCCCTCGATCTCCTCGCGTTTCATCTCTAGCTCCAGCCAGAGCTCTTCCGCATCGGCGAGGGCGGTTTCGGCCGCCTGCAGGTCCTTCGCCGTGGCATCGAACCTGGCAGGGTCCCTGGCGAACAGGTTGGGGTCCGCGAGCGTATCCCGGAGGGCGGTGATGAGCCCCTGCAGCTCCTCCATGCGGCCGGGCAGGGTCTCCAGCGCGTGCTTGTCCTTGAACGAGAGCTTGCGTCGCTCGGGGGCGGACCGTTCGCGTGCGGGGGCGGGCGCCGCAGCCTTCTTTTCCCGCGCCGGTGCCGGCTGCCGTGCCGCCAGGTCGCCGCCGCGCTGGGCCATCATGTCCGAATAGCCGCCGGCATATTCGACCCAGCGCCCGTTTCCTTCCGCCGCGATCACCGAGGTGACGATGCGGTCGAGGAAATCGCGGTCGTGGCTGACCAGCAGCACGGTTCCGGCATAATCGGCGATCAGTTCCTGCAGCAGGTCGAGCGTTTCCAGGTCGAGATCGTTGGTCGGCTCGTCGAGCACCAGCAGGTTCGACGGGCGCCGCAGCGCGCGGGCCAGCATGATGCGGCCGCGCTCGCCGCCCGACAGCGCGCCGACCGGCGTGCGCGCCTGCTCAGGCGAGAACAGGTAGTCCTTCATGTAGCCGATGACGTGGCGCGTCTCGCCCGCGACCTCGACCTTGTCGCCGCCGCCGGTCAGCGCGTTGGCGAGCGTCTCGGCCGGGTCCAGCGTGTCGCGGCGCTGGTCGAGATATTCCACCTCGAGATTCTTTCCGATCCGCACGTTGCCTTCGTCGGGTTTCAATTCGCCGGTCAGCAGCCGCAGCAGGGTCGTCTTGCCGGCGCCGTTCGGCCCGACGATGCCGACGCGGTCGCCGCGGGCGATCCGCGTCGAGAAATCGCGGACGATGACGGTGTCTCCGTAGCTCTTGGAGATCGATTTCGCCTCGGCGACCAGCTTGCCGGACATCGCGCCTTCGGTCGCCATCATGTTGACGCTGCCGGTCGGCGCGCGCCGCGTCCGGCGCTCGGCGCGCATGTCGTTCAGCGCGCGCAGCCGTCCCATGTTGCGTTTGCGCCGCGCGGTGACGCCCTTGTGCAGCCAGTCCATTTCCGAGGCGAGCTTGCGGTCGAACTTGTGGCGCTCTGTCGCCTCGGTCTCGATATAATTTTCGCGCCACTGCTCGAACGCAGCGAAGCCGCGCTCCAGCCGATGGGTGCGGCCCTGGTCGATCCACACCGTCGCGCGCGACAGGTTCTCGAGGAACTTGCGGTCGTGGCTGATCAGGACCAGCGCCGAGCGGATGCCGCGCAGCTCCGTTTCCAGCCATTCGATGGCCGGCAGGTCGAGATGGTTGGTCGGCTCGTCGAGCAGCAGGATGTCCGGTTCGGGCGCCAGCGTGCGGGCGAGCGCCGCGCGCCGCGCCTCGCCGCCCGACAGCGTCGACGTGTCTTCGGCGCCGGTGAGGCCGAGCTGTTCGAGCAGCCACGCCGCGCGCTGCGGGTCGTCGCCCGCCTCGAGGCCGGATTTGACGTAGTCGAGGGTCGTCGCATGGCCCGACAGGTCCGGCTCCTGCGGCAGGTAGCGGACCGTCGCGCCCGGCTGCAGGAAGCGCTCGCCGTCGTCGGGGGCGATCTGCCCCGTCGCGATCTTCATCAGCGTCGACTTGCCCGAGCCGTTGCGCCCGACGAGGCACAGCCGCTCGCCCGGCGACACCGACAGCTCGGCGCCCTCGAACAGCGGCGTGCCGCCGAAGGTCAGCTCGATATCGCGAAGAAGCAGAAGCGGGGGCGCCACGGTATAGTCCTGTTGTGCGGTCCCTGTGTCGGCTATCGGCCCGGGACTGTCAATCGAGACCCAAGCCCGCAGGAGCAAGCATGGAAATCAACATCCCTGAGGTCGTCGAGGAGGTCACCGCGGCCTTCATGGCTTATGAAAAGGCGCTTCTCGCCAACGACGTCGACATGATCGACGAGCTGTTCTGGAACGACGAGAAGACGCTGCGTTACGGGCCGAACGGCACCGTCGTCAGCCACGCGGCGCTGTCCGCCTTTCGCCGGGGACGCGACATCGGCCCGTGGCAGCGGACGCTGAAGGACACCTATATCGTGACGTTCGGACGGGATTTCGCGGTGGCCAACACGGAGTCCACGCGGCCCGGCAGCGAGGGGATCAGCCGTCAGAGCCAGACCTGGGTGCGGATGCCGGAGGGCTGGCGCATCGTCTCGGCGCACGTCTCGGACCAGCCTTGATTTACTGCTTATGAGTTGGCCGCGGCGATTGCCTTTGCGCGGTAGACCCTTGAGACCATCACGACGCCGGTCAGCAC
>JAYPTI010000097.1:0-7611 GCA_038133505.1 Alphaproteobacteria bacterium | reverse complement strand
CCGATGGCGTGATAGGGCCTCAGCGCCTCGTCGAAGAAGATCATGCCGAGGACGGAGCCGAAGATCGGGTGCAGGCACATGAAGGCCGACGCCCGGTTCGGGCCGAGCTGGAGCGTGCCGCTGTTCCAGCAGATCCACGCGACGATGGTGCTGAAGACGGAGACGTAGCCGAGCGAGGCCCAGGTCAGCGCCGTCCAGCTCATCGTGTAGCCCATGGCGAGTTCGACGCCGTAGGCGGGGACCATCCACAGGGTCGCGAAGGCGGACAGGACGACCAGCAGCGACAGTCCCGATATCTTCACCTGGGCGTGCTTGAGCATCACCATGTAGAGCGCCCAGCAGACGACCGCGCCCAGCATGTAGACGTCGCCCCAGCCGAACTGAAGCGTCAGCAGGATGCCGAGTTGTGCCTTGGTGACGACGGTGACGATGCCGGTGAAGGCGAGGACGATGCCGACGGCCTGCCAGCGATTGATGAGATCGCGCAGCATCAGCCACGAGAAGAACACGACGGCGACCGGGACGCCCGCGTTGATCAGCGCGGCGTTGACGACCGTCGTCTCCAGCACCGCGAAATAGACCAGCGTATTGCCCGCCGCGAGCAGTGCGCCGATGGCGGCGAAGCTCCACAGCCGGGTCTTCATCGCGGGCCAGTCCGTCTTCAGCAGCGGGATCACGAACGGCACGACGAGCGCGACCGAGAAGAAGTGCCGCCAGAACGACAGCGCGACCGGCGGCGCATCGAGATTGGCCCAGCGGGCGACGACGAAATTGCCGCCCCAGCAGAGGATCGCGAAGCTCAGCAGGAAATAGGGATTACGGAGGAGGGTCAGCGTGGTTACTCGTCGCTGGGGTGTCTATTCGTCAGGTTTCTATTCGCCATAGGTGTTGGACAGCGTGCCGATGCCGTCGACGATCACGTCGATGGTCGCGCCGGGCTTCATCGGCAGGGCGCCGGGGCCGGTGCCGCAGGAAACGATGTCGCCCGGCTCCAACGTCATGAAGTGCGACAGCCGGCTCACCAGCTCGGCCGGCTGCAGGATCAGGTCGCTGACCGGATAGTTCTGGCGTTCGCGGCCGTTGAGCTCGGCGCGGATGGTGGCGCTCCCGAGGTCTATGTCGGTCGCGATGACGGGGCCGAACGGCCCGAACGTGTCGTACCCCTTGGCGCGCGCCCATTGCGGAAAGCTGGGGTCGGCGTCGAGCACCTGCAGCGCGGTCACGTCGTTGACGCAGGTGTAGCCGAAGATGCAGTCGGCCGCCGTCGCCTCGTCGGCGTCCTTGCATTGCTTGCCGATGACGACGCCGAGCTCGGCCTCGTAGATCACGCGCCCGTCGTAGGAGGCGGGTTTGCGGATCGTGCCGCCGGGCGCCAGATAGGTGTTCGGGCCTTTCAGAAAGAACAGCGGATCCGCCGGCCGGTCGAGACCCTGCTTCTCCGCCGCCGTCGCGGAATTGTTCCACAGCGCGACGATCTTCGACGGCACGCACGGCGTCAGGAGCGAGACGTCGGCAAGTTGCAGCGTCTCGCCGGTCGGCGTCGCGACGCCGAACATGTTGCCCTCGAAGACGGCGACCGCATCGCCCACCAACGTGCCGAAAGCGGTCTCGCCGCCGCGCTCGAACCGGATCCAGTCGGTCATCGCGGCTCTCCTATCGGTAGGCCGGCGGCAGGTCGGCCGCGAATTTCGCCTTAATGCGGTCGTCGAGCTCCTGCGACGAGCGCGCGACCTTCGGGAACGTGTCCTTGCGGGCGAACGGGATGCAGGCGTCGATCACCATGCGCGAATTGCGGCGGTCGTGGTCGTCGTCGAAGCACATCGGGTCGAGATGTGTGCTCCAGCAGCCGTTCAGGATGTCGACGCCCTCGCGCGGATCGAACCGCGTGCACATCGCCCAGACCACGTCGTTCATGTTCGACGGGTCGATATCGTCGTCGACGACGACGACCCAGCGGTTGGCGTAGGCGCCGGCGTGGCACTGCGAGGCGACGAGGCCGGCCTGTTTGGAATGGCCGCCGTACATCTGCTTGATCGAGACGGTCAGCCACATGCGACTGCCGCCCGCCTCGTGCGCGTAGACGCCCTTGATCCCCGGGATGCCGGCGGCTTCGAGCTGGTTCCACACGGCGGCGGCGCGGTAGGCGCCCATGTAATAGGTGTTGTCGTTGGGCGGCACCGCCGGGATCGCGCCGGTGATGACCGGATTGTCGCGGTGCCACAGCGTCTCGATGCGGATCGCGGGTTCCGGCCGCTGGCCGCCCGCGTAGTAGCCCGTCCATTCGCCGAGCGGGCCTTCCATGATCTCGTCGTCGGGCGAGATGTAGCCTTCGAAGGCGATCTCCGCGCCCGCGGGGACCGGCAGGCCGGTCTTGGGCATGTTGATGACTTCGACGCCCTCGCCGAAGATTCCGCCGACCACGTCGAGCTCGTTGCGGCCGTAAGCGACTTCGAAGCCGCCGATCATGAACATCAGCGGATGGACGCCCGCGACCACGGCGACCGGGCACTTCTCGCCGCGGTCGTGATACTTCTTCATCATCAGCCGGCAGTGCTTGCCCGGCGACATCATGACCGTCGCCGTACGTTCGTCGTGCGTCTGCACGCGGTAGGTGCCGTAGTTCACCCAGCCGGTGTCGGGATCGCGCATGGCGACGATGCAGCCGGTGCCGATGAAGTTGCCGCCGTCGTGCTCGTGCCATTTGGGCGACGGCAGCGTCTTGATGTTGACCTGGTCGCCCTCGAATACGTTGTCGATGATCGGCCCGCCGTTGACCTCGATCGGCGGGTGCTCCGGCGCGTCGGCGCCGAGATAGTGCCGCCACCAGTCGATCAGCTGCTGCTCGGTCGCGTCCGGCGGCAGGCCGAGCGCGATTGCGCAGCGCGGCCGCGACATGATGATGTTGGCGAGGACGCGGAAGCCGTCGGGATATCCTGCGATCTTGTCGAAAAGAACGGCCGGGTTGCCGAGATCGCGCATGTATATGTCGACGATGCCGCCGATGGCCTCTTCGGTGTCGGCGCCGCTGATGTTCTTCAGCTCGCCGATCTTTTCGATTTCCTCGATGAAATTGCGAAGGTCCTTGTTCGCCACGTCCCGTTCTCCCGGTCCCGTACAGTATCGTGCCGCGACAATCCGGTTTTCGCCCGGTTCGGTCAAGGCACGCCCCTGCATCGGCCCATTTCGATATTGCAAAACCGCTGTGGGAGTCCGAAAACAGATGCACGCCACAACGACATATCAAGGGGAGAGAAGAGGATGGCGAGCTACAGGCTACTGAATTACGCGGGCGACAACGGCAAGCCGCGCCCGGGCATTCTCGTCGGCGACGACGTGATCGATCTCGCCGCGGCCGGTATTTCCGGCTCCACGTACGAACTGCTGCAGGACTGGGCCGAGAACGACGCGAAGCTGGCAAAGCTCGCCGACGATGCCGGGTCGCACGCCTCGAAAAAGCTCGAGTCAGTGAAGCTGATGGCGCCGGTGCTCTATCCGCCGGTCGTGTTCAACGCGGGCGCGAACTACGTCGACCACCAGAAGGAAATGTCGCAGGACGGCAAGACCCAGCTCGTGAAGGAGGACACCGATCCGTATTTCTTCCTGAAATCGGGCCCGCACTGCATCATCGGGCCGGGCGACGACATCCAGCTGCCCAAGGTCTCCAACTTCATCGACTGGGAGGCGGAGCTCGCCGTCGTCATCGGCAAGCCGGCGCGCAACGTGAAGGCGGCCGACGCGCTCGACTACGTCGCCGGCTACACGATCTTCAACGACCTGTCGGCGCGCGATCTCGGCAAGCCGCGCAACCGGCCGTTCAACACGCACTGGTTCGTCCACAAGAACTTCGAGGGCTCCGGCCCGATGGGCCCGTGGATGGTGCCGGCGTCCGACATTCCGGACCCGCACAATATCGACATCAAGCTGTGGGTGAACGACAGCCTCGAGCAGGATTCGAACTCGAAATACCTGTTCTTCAACATAAACGAGCAGATCGAGTACATCAGCGCGCGGCTCACCATGCGCCCCGGCGACGTGATCGCCACCGGCACGCCCGCGGGCGTCGGCCGGCCGAAGGGTAAATGCCTGAAGCCCGGCGATACGGTGACCATCGAGCTCGAGGGCATCGGCACGCTCAAGAACCCCGTCGTTCAGGGAATCTAGAATAGCGCCCCGCCCCCCGCGCGAGCGGGGTGCGGCGTCTCAAGCCATGGCAAACCTGGTCGCAGCCTTCGGCTCCTCGCACAGCACCATGCTGTTCTCCGCGGCGGAGAACTGGCAGAAGCTGTTCGACCATATCGACCGCAAGGCGCCGATCCACGATTTCGACGGCATCGAGCGGCCGTTCGACGAGCATCTGGCCAACACGCCGCCCGAAGCGGCCGCCAATATCGCCCCCGATCTCATCGCGGAACGCCACCGCCGCACCATGGCGGCGCTCGACCGGCTGGAGGCCGACATCGCGGCGGCCGAGCTGGATGCATTGATCATCGTCGGCGACGACCAGCGGGAGATCTTCAAGGACGATTGCCGCCCCGCCATCGCGGTCTATTGCGGCGAGACGATCCGCAACGCCGCCGCGCCGTCGGAGCCCTCGGACGACTGGTACCTCACGGACCAGCGCTCGCGGCTGGAGGACGGCGCGGATCGTTTCTATCCGTGCGACGCGGCGCTCGGTCTCCATCTCGCCGCCGGTCTGACGGCGCGGGGCTTCGACATCACGGCGGTAAACGCGCTGCCCGTCGACCGGTTCGAGGGGCATGCGTACTCGTTCGTTCACCGCCGCCTGATGGACCGCGCCGATCCTGTGCCCATCGTGCCGATCTTTCTCAACACCTACTACCCGCCGAACCAGCCGACGCCCGAACGCTGCCACGAGCTGGGCCGCGCCTTGCGCGACCTGATCGCCGGGTTCGGCGGCGACGCGCGCATCGGCCTGTTCGCCTCGGGCGGGCTGAGCCATTTCCTCGTGAACGAGCCGCTCGACGAGCAGATCGTCGCGGCGCTGAAGGCGGGCGACCTTGAGACGCTGAGCTCCCTGCCGCTGCCGCTGCTCGAAGGCGGCGCATCCGAAATCCGCAACTGGATCGCCGTCGCCGCGGCATCGACCGATCTCAGCCTCGACTGGATCGAATACGTGCCCGCCTATCGCTCGAAGGCGATGACCGGCGTCGGGTTGGGGTTCGCAGGCTGGAAATAATCAGGCCGGCGCGCCGTCGTTCTCCTCGCCCGCGCGGGCGGTCTTGGCTTCCGGGAAAACGGTCGAGATCGCATAGCGCGCGATCTGTTCGTCCTCATGGGATTTGACGCCGGAGATGCCCATCGCGCCGATGATGTCGCCGTCGATGATGATCGGCAGGCCTCCCTTGGCGGCGAGAAACGGGAACGTCGCGTAGGCCTTGTGGGTCGTCTCGATCCAGTGTTCCCAGACGCCGCTCGGCCGGCAGGTCATGGCCGCCGTGTTGGCCTTGGCGAGCGCGATGTCGTCGTTGCCGGGCCGCGCGCCGTCCATCCGGTGGACCGCGACGATGCGCCCGCCGTCGTTGACGACGGAGATCACCACTTCCCAGTTGTTGCGCCTTGCCTCTTCCTCCGCCGCCTCGAGCAGTTTCTTGGCGTCGTCTAGCGTGATCGCGGGTTTCATCCGCATGGTCGTTTCCCCCTCTATGTCGTTCCGGCGCGTCGTTGCGCGCCTTCTACTCCCTGAACCCCGGCTGTTCCTTGTCCATCCAGCGGACGAGGGCGGGCCAGCGCATGTCCTCGGTCTTGTCGTTGATGGCCCATGCCTGCTGCGCCGACTTCTCGCAGACCTCGGGCGACGGCAGGACGATGTGCGCGTCGTCGGCACCCGTCGCGCCCGCCATCAGCTGTGCGACGCAGCCCTTTTCCAGGTGGTACATCAGCGTGAACGCCTCGGCGATCGTGCGGCCCGCCGTCAGCAGGCCGTGATTGCGGAGGATCAGCGCGCGGTGCTTGCCGAGGCTCGCGACCAGCCGGTCGCGCTCCCCGAGCTCCAGCGAGATGCCTTCATAGTCGTGATAGCCGTGGCGGTTGTAGAACCGGACCGCGTCCTGATTGAGCGGCAGCAGCCCGCATTTCAGCGAGGAGACCGCGAGGCCCGCCTCGGAGTGGGTGTGCAGCACGCAGCCGACGTCCTCGCGCGCCGCATGGATCGCGCTGTGGATCGTGTAGCCCGCCGGGTTGATGCCGTAGGGCGTGTCGTCGAGGACGTTGCCGTCGAGATCGATCTTCACCAGGTTCGAGGCGGTCACCTCGTTGTACATCGGGCCGTACGGGTTGATCAGGATGGTCCCGTCCTCGCCCGGCACGCGCGCCGAGATGTGGTTGAGATTGAGGTGATGCCAGCCGTAGTGGAAGACGAGGCGGTAGCAGGCCGCGAGGTCGACGCGCACCTGCCATTCATCCGCCGAGACGCGGGCCTTCACGCCTTCCGGCTGCACCAGTTCGCCGTGGGCGTAGCCGACCGCGGCCGATACCTGGAATGTATCCATTGGAGTTTCCTTCCTGTTCGCGGAAACGCTAGTCCCTCCTATTCCCCGCGGCAAGCCGCCGGTTCCGCGGGCCTGAAGTCCGATATGGCGCGGGGGAAAGCGGGTTTCCTTCTCGGTCGGAGCGGTCCGCCGGCGTCAAAAATTCTTACACTTCGCCGTCGGTGCGATTTCTTGATTTCGATTAAGCTATTGAATTTGCATCAGTTAATAATTCTGGCATGGATTTTGCTTCTCTCGCGCACCCTCGCGCGCGAGGATAGGTAGAGTTTCAAAGTAGAGTTTCAGGACAAAGGCCATGACCGTGTCGATCAAGAAGGTTCTCGTGACGCTCGCCATTCTGGCGCCCCTGACGTCGGTATCGGCGCAGGCGGTCACGCTGGTAACGACGAGCGACCCCGGCTTCTACAACGACAGCATCGGCACCGTCCTGAACCTGACGAACGGCGGCGAGGGCAGCGGGCCGTTTCCGGTCTTCGACGATTCGACCCAATCCTATGCGACCGCACCGGATCTGAGCGCCGCCTCCGGCATTCTGGGGAACTGGCTGACCGATCCGCTCCATCTCAATTCCAACTGGACCCTCGAAAACCCGATCCCCAACACGTGGACGCCGGGCACCGAGGTCGCGGTCATCTATCAGTTCAACACCCTCGGCGCGACCAACGTGGTGGCGAGCTTCGGCGTCGATAACGGCATGTTCGCCTGGCTGGACGGCACCTACCTGTTCGGCGCACGCGCCGGTGGCACCGCGTCGCCGGGCGAGTACGTCCTCAATCTGGGCGACCTTTCCGCGGGCACGCACCACCTCCAGCTTCTGCTGGAGGATCACGGCGGCTCGAACGGCTACGTCGTCAACATAACGGCCGATACCTTCATCCCGGGGCCGCCGCCCGTCCCGGAACCCGGCATGGCTGCGGTCTTCGGCGCCGGGCTTATCATGCTCGCCCTGGGGCGTCGGCGCATCCGCCGATAGCGATCCTTCAGGCGCCTGACCCAGGGTCGGGCACCCGCTGCCAGAGTCGTTCGACGATCGCCAATTCGAAAAGGTCGGCTTGATTTCACAACCTGGTAATCATTTGAATTTTTGTTCATTATGTAATCC
>JAYPTI010000096.1:6325-12949 GCA_038133505.1 Alphaproteobacteria bacterium | reverse complement strand
CCTCGGGGACGCCCTCGAAAATTACCGGCGCATCCGCAAGAGCCGCGCCGGCCTCAGCCAGCGGGAATACCGAGACGCGCCCGACGATAGCGTCGATATCGCCCTCCGAAATGAGCCCGAACGCGGCCATCAGGCCCACCGTCCGCCGGACATCGGACAGCGCTTCCTTTTCGAGGGCGGCGTAGCCGTCGGCGTCGCGCTCCTTGACGTCGAGAAGGCGGACGTCGTGGCCGGCATAGGCGAATACGTGCGCGAGACCGCGCCCCATCCGGCCGGCGCCGACCGCGGCGATGACGGGCTTGCCGGTCATCGGATCAGCCATCGAGGCCGTCGTCCAGCAGCCGGCGCATGTCGTCGCGGCTCAGGCCCGACAGCCCGATGTTCTCCATGGTGCGGCCGGTCGCCCGGAAGTCCTTGCCGACGGCCGCGCCGCCGATGGCGAGCAGTCCCTTCGCGACCGGGCAGGGAACGCCGGCCCAGTCCCCGACCGAGACGAGGAAGGCGAGGCCGAGCGCGATGTCCTCGAGCATGTAGCGGTGCGTGTGGAGATCGATGTCCTCGCGCCAGTCGCTGGAGTCGACCAGCTCGTCATGCGAGGTGACCGAATACATCGTGTCGCCGTTCGGATCGCGCCGGTAATGATCGCCGAGCCGGAAGTGCGGTTCGCCGTAGCCCAGCGCCTCGCGGATGGCCACCCGCTCCGCGTCCAGGGCCTCGTGGACGTTGCGGATGACCTCCTGCGTGCCCTCGTTGTGAATGTCCCACTTGTCGAAATGATAGAGGGGCCCTGCGTTCATCAGGATCAGCGGCGGGTGGATGATCGGGCCGTAGTTGAGAAGCGCCGCGTCGAGCGCGTCGCGCCTGCGTTCGGTCGCCGGAAAGGCCTGTTCGATCCGCGCGAACGCATGGTCGGACAGCCGCGCCGGGAACACGCCCGACGGCAGGCGCACCGCCCGCGTCGTGATGCGCGCGGCGCCGTCCGCCTGCTTTCGCACGAGCCAGGGCAGCGTGCCCGCGTCGCCCCAGGCAACGTCGGCGTCGTTGCCGGTATCGCGGACCTGTTTCGCCATGAGGTAGCTGCCGAATGTGCCCGGCGGGATGAAGACGACCTGGCCGTCGCGCAGATGGGGCGCCATGGCCGCCGCCAGCCCTTCCTGCGCAGTGCCCGGCAGAGGCGACAGGATGAGCTCCGCGCCGTCCATTGCCGCGCCGATGTCGGTCGTCGCAAGCGCGACCGGAACGTCGCGGCGGCCCCTGCCGTCGGTCATCGTGACGGCCTGCGCCTCGAGCACCGGCGCGAAGGCATCTGCATCGCGCCGCCAGAACCGGACGCTGTGGCCCGCTTCGGCGGCATCCGCCGCCGCCGCGTAGCAACCGTGCCCGCCACCGAGGACCGCGACTTCCATTACGCCTGACTCCGGAACGGCAACTCGTTGTGCGCGGTCCTCATGTCAGGATGCCTCGTACGGATTGGGCGGCAGTTCGATGCCGAAGTGGCGCCGGAGAATGTCGTCGATCAGGTCGAAGCAGGAGCCGTAGCGGATGACCTTCATGTCGCCGACATTGATCATCGTCGAGGAGTGGTTGTAGCGGTTCCAGCGCATGAGGCCGTAGTCGATGACGATATCGGCGGCATCGAGGATTTCCTGCTCGATCTCGGTGGCGCGGAACTTCACGCCCTGCAGCGACACGTTTGCCGACGACCCGATGACCAGCCGGTTATCGGCAAACGCGATGCGGGCGATGTTGTCCATCAGCGGGCCGGCGTTCAGCAGCATCGCGATCGTGCCCTCGAATGTCGTCTGGTTGAGCACGTCCTCGCGCAGGTTGGCGAGCGCGGGATGGTCCATGTTGGCCTTGGCCGCCGTTCCCATCGGCAGGTCGTAGTCCTCGGTGATCGCCGAGACGACGGCGCGGCGGTCGTCGGGCAGGTCGTGCAACGCGAGATGCATTTCCTTGCAGCCGCACATGGCGTTCAGCTTTTCCGGCTTGCGCTTCTTTACCTCGAAGATCTCCCAGATCGCTTCCGGCTCGCAGGCGACGATAACGTAACCCACGTGGCTCGGAATGACGCTGATGCCTCCCTGCTTGAGGACATCGTAGACGCGTTGCGCGTCTCCCTCGTAATCGAACAACGACATGACGTGCGGTTCCCTGACTGACGTTTCTTTTTCCGGGCGGAAGCCGCGCATTATAGGGAGAAGCGCAAGAAAGAGAATGCGTGCGCCGGGCATCCGCCCGATGCTAGAAACGCTGCCAATATCCATCGAGCAAAGCCGAAAATCGACCGATGACCGCCGACGAGACACGCGCTGCCAACGGCCTGCGCCATTCCATCGAACTGCTGCCCGGATCGCTGATCCGGCACGTTGCCGAGCCGCATATGGGCCGGGAAGGGCTTGTCCGGCTCTGGTTCGGCGAGCCGGACGTGCCGACACCGCAGTTCATCAAGGACGCGGCGACCGCCGCGCTCGACGACAACCATGTTTTCTATGCCCAGAACCGCGGGGTGCCGTTGCTGCGGCAGACGATCTCGGAGTACGCGTCGAACCTGCACGGCTACCCTATCGGCATCGACCGCATCACCGTAACCGGTTCCGGCATGAACGCGATCATGATGGTCTCCGAGGCGCTGATGTCGGCCGGCGACAACATGGTTGCCATCGGCCCGCTGTGGCCGAACTGCAAGGAGACCGTTCGCATCATGGACGCGGAGCCGCGTCAGGTTGCGCTGCATCTCGGAGACGACGGGCGCTGGAAGCTCGACATGGACGAGCTGTTCGACGCCACGGACGACCGCACCCGGGCGATCTTCGTCAACTCGCCTGGCAATCCGACGGGCTGGGTGATGCCGCGCGACGAGCAGGCGGCGCTGCTGGCGGAATGCCGCAAGCGCGGCATCTGGCTGATCGCCGACGAGGTCTATCTCCGGCTCGCCTACGAGAGCGACCTGCCGCTGGGCCGCGCGCCCTCCTTCCTCGACGTGTGCGAGGCCGACGACCGGCTGATCGTCATCAACTCGTTCTCTAAATCCTGGTCGATGACCGGCTGGCGGCTCGGCTGGCTGACTCATCCGGCGGACGTGGGCGAGGCGTTCGAGAAGCTCGTCGAATACAACATCGCCAATCCGACGACCTTCGTGCAGTACGCGGGCGTGACCGCGATCCGGGAGGGCGAGCCCTTCGTCGAGGAGACGCTCGAACGCTACCGGCGCAACCGCGATATCGTCGTCCAGCGCCTGGGCGCGATGAAGCGCGTGACGTTGTCGCGGCCCGAAGGGGCGTTCTATGCGTTCTTCGCGGTCGACGGGATGACCGACTCCGTCGCGTTTGCGACGAAGCTGATCGAGGAGGCGGGCGTCGGGCTCGCACCGGGCCGCGCCTTCAGCGACGACGGCGAGGGCTGGATGAGGCTCTGCTTCGCGGCCGATACCGCCACGGTGTCCGAGGGCATGGACCGGCTCGAGCCGATACTCGGTTAGGATGCAGTCGTTTACGCAGCCTTAAACCGTTGCGGGTACACATGTGGCTTGTTGCTACCATGTGTGTTCCGACGATGGCCGACAACGATTTCGAACTGGATTTCCCGCCATGGATTGCGGGTAGTCTCCCCCGGGAGCACGCAACGACTGCGCCGATCGCAGCCGCCAGCTACGCCCCGGCCATGGACGACGGCGGCAGGATCCTCATCGAAAATTTTCTGAATGCGACGCCGTTCGACATGGCGCGACTGTTCGACGCCATCCAGGACGGCAACGCCTTGCAGGTATGCGAGATCGCGTCCCGGCTCGCGGATGCGAGTTCCGCCGTCGGTGCCGCAGAGCTTGCGGATTTCCTGACCGATCTCGTCTCGCTGGCCGCGGCGGACGACGTGTCGGCGCTTTCCGCGAGCCAGCAGACGCTGGGCGCTGTCTGCTCGCAGGTCTACGACCGGCTCGAAAAAAGCCTCTAGCCTTTCCGCCGCCTAGTCGACGGGGCACCAGCCGCCGTCGACGTTGATCGACGTGCCGGTGATGTAGCCGGCCTGCTCCGAACACAGGAAGCAGGCGATGTTGGCGAACTCCTCCGTCTCGCCGATGCGCCCCAGCGGAATGCCGCGCGCGTCCACCATGCCCTGCAGGAAATCCTCGAACGGCTCGTTCGGCTTCTTTTCCTCGTAGAGCCGTTCCCACTGGCCGGATTTGATGAACCCGACCATCAGCGCGTTCACCAGCACGTTGTGCGGCGCACCGTCGCCGGAAAGCACCTTGGTCAGGGCAAGGCCCGCGGCGCGCGAGACGGCCGTCGGCGCCCCGCCGGGGCGGGGGGCTTTCGCGCCGGTATTGAGGACGTTGATGATGCGGCCCCAGCGGCGTTCCTTCATGCCCGGCAGGGCGAGGCGCGCGAGGCGCACGGCCGCCATGAGTTTCAATTCGAGATCCTCGTGCCAGTCTTCGTCGCTGATGCTTTCGAACGGTCCCGCGCGCGACGTGCCGGCGTTGTTGACGAGGATGTCGACTTGCCTGAGGTCGCTTACGGCCTGTGCGAACCCCGCCTTGATGGCCTCCGCGTCGAGAAGGTTGCACGAGATCGGGACGCACCGGCCGCCGCCCTGGGCCTCGATCTCGGCCTTCGCGCTCTGCAGTTTGTCCTGATCGCGCCCGATGATCGCCACGTTGGCGCCCGACTCCGCGAACCGCATCGCCATGCCCTTGCCGAGACCGTCGCTGCCGCCGGTGATGAGGGCGCTGCGCCCGTCCAGTCTGATATCCATGGTTTCCCCCTGATGTTTGAGGGGATCATGCGGGAACGGCCGCCGCCGCTCAAGCCGCCGCGGGAACCGGCTGGGCGCCGTCGTCGGATTTGCGGGACCGGCTTGCGAGCAGGCCGACGATCACCAGGTTCACGCAATTCGCCGCGACGCCGATAAGGAAGGGCGTCGTGTAGCTGCCCGTAGAGTCGAACAGCGCGCCGCCCATCCAGCTGCCGAAGCCCATCGCGAGCGCGCCGAACAGGAAGACGACCCCCGTCCGCCGGCCTGCTTCCTGCGGCGGCATGTATTCGCGAATGATGACGGCGTAGACGGGGAAGATGCCGCCGTAGCCGAGGCCGAATCCGATACCCACGACGTAGAGCATCCAGACAGAGTCCGCGACCGTCAGCAGGAACAGCATCGCCGCCTGCAGCGCCGAGAAGCAGAACAGCGCCCACAGCCCGCCGATATTGTCGGACAGCAGCCCGACGACCACGCAGCGTGCGACGAACGCCGCCATCAGCGTCACCGACAGCACCGTCACCGCGTCGGTCAGCGGCAGGCCCTTGTCGCTGGCATGTGCGACGAGGTGGGCGAGCGGCAGCGACATCGAGATGCAGCAGCCGACGATGGCGCAGCAAAGCGCAATCTGGAGGCCCTTGTAGGTGAGCGGAATCTCGCTCTTGCGGGCGCCGCGGCGCGGCCGGCCCTTGGAATCCGTCCCGTCGAGCGCCTCGGCCTGCTGCAGGGTCTCGTGGCTGGGCGGCGTCTTCGCCATGATCAGGCACATCGGTAGCATAACGACGGCCGCGATGATCCCGTATCCGACGAAGCCGTACTGCCAGCCCACTTCGGTAATCGCGTAACCGAAGATCGGCGGCCAAACGATGCCGGACAGGCTCTGGCCGCTGGCGACGATCCCGACGACCATGCCGCGGCGGCGCTCGTACCATTTGGAGATGTTGGCCATCAGCGGCGCGTAGAGGCTGCCCTGGCCGAGGAAGCCGAACAGCAAGAGGTAGATTCCGTACAGCTCGATCTTTTCGGTCACCACGGTGGTCAGGATGGAGCCCGTGGCGATGGCGGTCGCGGCGATGAGCGGAAGAACCTTCGCGCCGACGCGGTCGAGCAGCCAGCCCATCATGATGCCGCCGATGCCGCCGCCGATGAACTGCAGCGAAAAGGCGAGGGACGGCACTTCGCGCGGCCAGCCGAATTCGCGCGCCAGGTCCTTCATCGTCACCGCGATCAGGTACAGGCTGCCGGACCCGATGAAGATCAGCGTCAACGATGCGGTCAGGACGTAGAAGCGGAATTTCAGCAGGGACTGCAGAGGGTCGGACATTCAGGTTTGCGCGCTCGGTTGTTCCCGTCTCTATAGCGCGTAGGTGCCAAGCTGCCTATGAAATAGCCATGCAGTGCACGCATGGCATGCATGCCGGTTGACGCGCGGGACGGTGCCTAGGCCAATCGCGCCCGGAAGCGGCAAACGTCGCCGCCGGTAACCGCCGCGCACTCCGTCTCCTCGACGACCGGATCGATCGAGAAGATGATCCCGCCGAGCGCTTCGACCATGCCGAGGATCGGCGCGCAGACGGGTCGGGGGGACTCTCCGTAACCCTCGACGAACGGGCTGTTCCTGACGTCGAGCGTCATCTCGCCCGGCGTGTGCGGCCCGAACGTCCACGCGCCCCAGCCCATGTCGGCCGAGAGATTGACGGCGGCGTTCAGGAATATCTCGCGCGCCGCGGGGCCGAGCTCGTGGCGGTAATGTTTCACGGACTGGCCGGAATGTTCCGCGATCGATTGCGCGAAGGCGGAGAACATCGTGTAGCGGGCGTCGTCGTCGAGCCTGGCGAACGCGTCCATGAAGGCGTCCGCGCGCATCAGGAA
>JAYPTI010000096.1:0-6315 GCA_038133505.1 Alphaproteobacteria bacterium | reverse complement strand
CATCAGGAACAGCCGGGTGTTGCCGTCGCGCAGTTCGCCCAGCGACGGATCGCGCGATATGCGGTCGTAGAGACGGTTCGTACTCATGTCTTGCGTCTATATCACGAATCCCCGCAAGGAATCCCTTGGGCGGCACGGCGATGGACTCGCTACCGAGAGGTCCCTAGAGTTTTTTTCAGACAGAACAGTAGGAGGTCGCCATGGCGACGAAAACGGCAGGTATCGCGACCGAGGATTTCGACTATCTCCATCACGGCGACCGGGCGCTGAAGCTGCGGCTGTTCCGGCCCGCGGGCGAGGGGCCGCATCCCGTGATCGTCGACATTCACGGCGGCGCCTGGTGCATCGGGGACCTGACGACCTGCGAGGACCGCGACGTCATGCTCGCCGAGAACGGCTACGCCGCCGCGGCGATCGATTTTCGCCAGGCGGAAGACCGCTACCCGTCGTCGCTCGCCGACATCAATTACGCTGTGCGCTGGGTCAAGAAGAACGCGGCAGATCTCGGGCTCGACGCATCGCGCGTCGCAAGTTGCGGCCAGTCGAGCGGGGGGCATCTGGCGCTGCTCGCGGCAATGAAACCGGACGACCCGCGCTACGCGGAAATTCCCCTGGGGGGCGGCCCAGGAGAGTCGGCGGGGATCGACGCGACGGTGAAATGCGTCGGCATGCTGTGGCCGGTGATCAATCCGCTGTCGCGCTACCGCCACGCGCTGGCGGCGCGGGCGAGCGACGATCCTCCGGGCTGGGTCGGCGATCTGCCAGAGCGCCACGACACCTACTGGGTCGACGAGGAAACCATGCGCGAAGGCAATCCCGTCACGATCCTGGAGGCCGGCGAAAAGGTGCTGACGCCGCCGGCGATCTGGGTGCAGGGCCGTCCCGATCCGGTTCACGACTACCGCGATCCGGACTATGCCGGCGATCTCAACGAGCCCGAACGGCTGGCCGCGCTCTACCGGGCGGCGGGCGGCGACTGCGACGTCGCCTACATTGCGCAGGAAGGCCGCGGCGGGCCGTCATCCGTCGAGCCGCTGCTGCCGTTTTTCGCGATGCATCTGGGTTGAAACAACCAGCGTAGGGGCCGGTCTAAGCTTGCGCTCGGGCCGGCGTATGCGGGACCCGGGGGACCGGCCCGCAATGACGTGACAAAGAAGGGCGGGTCTCTGACCCGCCCCTAAACCGTTTGGTCTGATTGACGTCCGCTACCCCGCCAGGCGGGTTTCCTTGTCGACGGTCTCTTCGGACATCCCGCCGTACAGCTTGTTCAGAAGCTGGCGCAGCGTTGCGAGTTCGGCTTCGGAAAAATCGTCGGTTGCCTCGGTTTCCAGTTCCGCGGCAACCGGTACGATCCGCTCGGTCACGGCCCGGCCTTCCGGGGTCAGGCCGACGATGACCGAGCGCGCGTCCTCGCCGCGCCAGCGCTCGACCAGTTTCTTCCCTTCCATCCGGCCAATCAGCCGAGACAGCGTCGACAGGTTGATGCTGGTCACGTCGGCGAGGGCGCCGACCGGACGGGCGCCGTGCTGATAGAGAGCTATCAGCACGCGCCACATCTGGACGTCGACGCCTTCCTCGTTGAGCACCGGCGTGATGCGCGCGATGAACCGCTGGCCGACGCGATTGACCAGATAGGGGAGGTAGGTGCCGAGTTCCATTGCCATCGAGGCGTCACTCTGCCGCGATCTGGTACTTCTCGAAATTCGGCGCAACCTCTTCCATGAACTTGTGCATCTGCTCTTTCACGAGCGAGTGCGGCTTGTTGCCGACGTTGAAGTAGAGGATGCATTCCTCGATACCGGCCGCCTCGACCTCTTTCAGCTTCTCGGTGATCTGGGCCGAGTTGCCGAGCAGGACGGAGTTCGACGACAGCTTGTCCTTTTCCATGTTCCGCAGGATCTCGTTGATCTTGAGGAAGTAGTGCATGGTCGGCGGCATCGTCGACGGGTCGTCCGGGAAAGCGCGGAGCACGCAGTGCTTGAAGTAGGCCATCATCGCCTCGCGGCCGAGATCGTCTTCCTCCGGCGTATCGCCGATATGGATGAAATAGCTGCACATCGCGCGGCCGGGCTTGTTGCCCTCGTTGACGCAGTTGTTGCGGTAGCTGTCCACGGCCGCGTCGAGGCTACCGTAGACCATCGATGCCGCGAACGGTGCGTAGATGATGTTGTGGCCCTTCCTCGCGGCCATCTTCGACGATGTCTCGGAGAACGAGGCGACGTAGAACGGGATCGGGTTCTGGATCGGCTTGGGCGTGATCGACATGTCGTCGATCTTGTAATACTTGCCGTGGTGCGACCAGAAGCCGGGCTCGGTCCACGCCTTCAGCAGCACGTCCATGCCTTCGTCGAACATCTCGGCCGATTTCATGAAAGCGGCGCCGAAGGGCTCGTATTCCGCCTGGTCGTAACCGCGGCCTGTGGCGAAGTCGACGCGCCCGCCCGACAGCAGGTCGAGCGTCGCCCATGCTTCGGCGACATGGATGGGGTGGTGGAGCGGCAGAACGTTCACGGCAGGCGCGAAGCGGATGTTCTCGGTTTCGGGAATGATGCTCGCGAGCAGGATGTCGGGCCGCGAGTTGACGCCGAGGCGATCGAAGTGATGTTCGCCGATCCAGGCCGATTGATAGCCGAGCTTGTCGGCGAGAATCGCCTGTTCGCGGATCTCCAGCACGAAGTCGCTCGCGGACCGCGGGTTGTCCGGATAGTGGTTGTCGGACAGCGTGAAGTAGCCGAAATCGATAGCCATGGCGCATCTCCCTATGCCGGTTGGCGTTGTCGTTAAAGAAAGTTGTAACTGCAAATAAAATTATTTGCAAGTGCAAATTTTGGCGCATCCTCTCATAAGGCCCCGGAATGTCGGATTTTTTTACACTTCCGATGCGCTGCGTCCGTTAGCGGTTCCCGCATCCGTTGAAACCCAACGGGATTCGGGATTGGCATAAAAATTGCTCATGAAACCGGCGCATATACACGACGGGCAATGAACCCGTCTCACCAAGGGGAAGGCATATATGAAACATTCGCTGAAAACGATTCTCGCAGCCGCAGCCGGTTCGATCATCCTCAGCACCGGCGCGCAGGCGACGGTTTTCTCGTTCGACGAGTTCTTTATCAACAAGAACGGCGGCGAAATCTTCCGGGATTCGTTCACTGACGGCAGCGCTCCACCGACAGGACCCGACGATGGCGTCCTTGGCCCAGGCGGAACCTACTCCGTGACCGGCGCCGGGTTCAGCGAGCCCGGTACGGGCAAGCTGCTGGCGGACAGCGCGCTCGGTGTCTTGACGTCCAATCCGAACGGTGACGCGCGCCTGTTCAACCGGATCCGGCGCAACCGTTCGACCAGTCCGACCAGCAGCGCTGTACTCGATGCGGCTTCCGACTGGACGGTGAGCAGCCTGCTCGACCTCACCATCCTGCCGGCGAACCCCGGAGAAGCCTTCGGCGTCCGCATCGAGGATTTCTCCGGATCGAATCCATATGGCGGTAACGACCGGATGCTACTCGAAGTCCGCCGGACCAACTCTACGGGAACCCTCGGCGTATTGTTCCAGGGACTCGATTTCAACGGGGTCGGTCTCGAGACGTTCGATTGCTTTGCGCTCGACCCGCTACTGACGTCCAACCCCGGTGCCGACCAGATTCTTCTGTCGATCACCCATGCTGCCGGGACGAACGAGATCGATGCCCAGTTCTCGCTGTTCTCGGGTGGCCTCGAAATCGTCGGGACCCAGACTTCGCTCGACAATGTCGCGAATTCGGACGGTCTATCGGTCGCGTCGGTCTTCTCCGACGAGAACTTTACGCGCGCCGCCCTCTACACTATCGAAAACGCCGAAGTGGAGGTTTCCGAGCCGGGCGCGCTGCTCGTGATCAGCGGCGGTCTCCTGGCCTTCGCAGGGATGCGCCGGCGGCGCCGTTAACGACTGACATTCAGGTGAAACGATGCGGTGGCCGCCGGGCCGACGCATCGAAATTATCTACAAGCCTCGAATTGCCAGCATCGGCGCAAGTTGCTGTCGCAGGGGCTAACCGAAAAGAGAATGAGTAATGCCTAAATCAATAAGAAGCATGCTGATCTGGATGGCTTTATCGTTGGCGACTATGTCGCCTGCAAAGGCATCGGTGATCGGCACGGACGTCGATGTTCTGATAACCGTCGGCGGGAACACGGTCATGAACCAGAGCGTCACCATATCCGCACCGTCGACCTTCGTTTCAAGCAATTTCGGCGGTGTCGATTACGGCATCGTTTTTCCGAACTTCGGCTCGGACGACAGCAGCTTCACGTTTGTGCCCTTCAAGTTCTCCGACAGCGTCGTTTCCGACGTCGAGCTCACGATTTCGTCGATTGCAGGCGGCGGTCCCGTTACCGGACTTACTCAGGTCTCGGGCTTTGGCGGCGGGGTAACCTCCTTCACGGATTCTTCCGTGACCGTGTCGTGGAGTTCGCTCTTCGTCGGGTTGCCGACCTATCATTTCGACATCGAGATCCAGGAGACGGTCACGGCACCGGAGCCGGTACCGGCGCTTCTTCTTGGCGGAGGGCTTCTCGCCCTTGCCCTTCGGAAACGCCGCCGCATTTGAACCGGCCGAGACGGCAGGCGAAATTTAGCGGCATGCATTCGTAGCCGCCGTTTTCGTTTGGTGCGCCGGAGAGCGTGCGGTTAACTGGGGGCGAAACGACAGGAGGTGACATGGCCGAACCCGTCTATCGGAATTACGACGCCGAGGCGCTTTACGCCCAGTACAACAACCGGGCGCTGACGCCCGAAGCGGAGCGGGACGCCATCAAGGCCGACCAGACGGCGAAGTCCGACGCCTACCGGGCCGCAGCCACGCGCAAGCATCTCGATGTTGCCTACGGGCCGCACCCGCGTGAACGCCTCGACCTGTTCCTGCCCCCGAATGCATCAGGAGCGGACGGCGCGCCGCTGTTCGCTTTCATCCATGGCGGGTACTGGCAGTGGAACGACAAGGAAGGGTTCGAGTTCCTCGCTGAACCGCTCAACGCGGCAGGCGCGGCGTTCGCGAACATCGAGTACGCCCTTTGCCCGGCGGTGACGCTCGCGGAGTTGACCGACCAGTGCCGGCGCGCGCTGGCGCATCTCTGGCGGGAGGCGGAGGCCTACGGCTACGACCGGAGCCGGATCGTCGTCTCCGGCCATTCGGCGGGCGGGCACCTCACCGCCATGATGGCGGCGACCGACTGGCCGTCGTTCGAAGAAGGATTGCCCGCCGACCTCGTCCATGCATCGCTGCCGATCAGCGGCGTCTTCGATATCGAGCCGATCCGGCTGACGCCGCTGAACGATGCGGTGCAGCTGAAGGCAGACGATGTCGCGCCCCTCAGCCCCCTGTTTCTCTCCTCCACGACAACAGGGGAGGGGATCGTCGCCTATGGCGGCGCGGAATCGGACGAGTTCCACCGCCAGGCAGCGGCGTTGGCAGAGGCGTGGCGCGACGCGGGCCTCAAGGCGGAGACGCTGGAACTCCCCGGCCGCAACCATTTCACGGCGCTGAGCGCCTTGGCGGAAGAGGACAATGCCCTGTTCGCCGCCGCACGGAGGTTGCTGGGGCTCGGATGAGCGGCGTTCCCGAGCTCCGTCATGTCCAGGCTGACGGGCTGACGCTGGGTTACCGAGAGGCCGGTTCCGGCCCGGCGCTCGTGTTCATTCACGGCATGGGCGGCAACAGCCGTAACTGGGAAACGCAGTACGCGCAATTCTCGGATCGCTACCGCGTCGTCGGCTGGGACGCGCCGGGCTACGGCGGCTCCGACGACTGGCCGCCCGGTACGCCGACGGTCGCCGACTACACGCGCGCGATGGCGGCGTTCCTCGACGCGCTCGGCATCGAGGCGGCGCACATGGTCGGCCATTCCTTCGGCGGGACGCTGATGCCCGCCTTCCAGAAGGCGTATCCGGCCCGGGTGCTGAGCATGGTGCCGGCGCAGCCCGTGATTGGCTCGGGCCCGCTCGGCGCCGAGCGCCAGGCGGAAATCGTCGCCGCGCGGGAGAAGATGCTGGCCGAGATGAGCGTCGAGGATTACGCCCGCGACCACGCGCCGAAGTCGGTGGCGTCGACTGCGGACGCGGCGACGGTCGCAAAGGGCATCGAGGTGACGTCGTGGACGCGGCCGAAGGGCTACCTCGCGCAGTGGCGGGCGATGGCGCGTGCAGACATCTTTTCGGAGATCGGAGAAAACCTTCCGCCGACGACGGTGATCGCGGGGCAGGGCGACAAGACCGCTTCGCAGGACATCGTCCGGCGCATCGCGGCGGCGCTCGAAGGGGCTGAACTGGTGGAACTG
>JAYPTI010000095.1:12677-12988 GCA_038133505.1 Alphaproteobacteria bacterium | reverse complement strand
CGGCTGCACCGCGCTCGGCCATGCGGCGGGCGTCGATGCGGCTGGCGCGGCGCTGGTCAACGGCACCGCCGCGCACGGCGAGGACTACGACGACACGTTCGAGGGCACGCCGGTCCACACGGGCGCGGTGATTCTGCCCGCCGTCCTCGCGGCGGGCGAACGGTTCGGATGCTCTGGCGCGGACGCGCTGCGCGGCATCGCGGCAGGCACCGAGCTTATGTGCCGGATGGCGCTGGTCGCGCCGACGGCCGTCCATCGCGCGGGGTTCCACCCGACCGCCGTGATCGGCGCGCTCGGCGCGGCTGCGGCCG
>JAYPTI010000095.1:0-12667 GCA_038133505.1 Alphaproteobacteria bacterium | reverse complement strand
CTGGACCAAGCGCATCCACGCCGGCTGGGCGGCGCAGAGCGGCCTGCGCGCGGCGCTGCTCGGGCGCGGGGGGTTCATGGGCCCGCGCACCGTGATGGAGGGCCGGCACGGCTTCTTCTTCGGCTTCGCGGACCCGGCGATCGAGCGCGACTACGGCAAGCTGACCGACGGGCTCGGCGAGACGTGGCACGCCGCCAACATCGCCTTCAAGCCCTATGCCTGCGGCACCATGGCCCAGCCCTTCATCGACTGCGCCATCCGGCTCGCCAACGACGGGCTGAAGGCAGGCGACGTCGAGACCGTCACCTGCAAGGTCGGCGAAGGCACGGTCCACCGGCTATGGGAGGTGCTGGCCGAGAAACGCGCGCCGTCGACGCCTTACTCGGCGAAATTCAGCGTGCCGTTCTGTATCGCTGCCGGGATGATCGACCGCGCCGCCGGCCTCGCCCAGTTCACCGAGGCGCGCATCCGCGATCCCGAAATCCTCTCGCTCGCCGCCAGGATCGGCTACGAGATCGACCCCGGGAACGAATATCCCGCCAACTACTCGGGCCATATCCGCGCGATCCTGAGGGACGGCAGCGTCCGCGAGGTCGAGCAGCCGCACCTGCGCGGCGGCGCGCGCGAACCGCTCAGCCGCGCCGAGCTCGAAGCCAAGTTCCGCGCCAACCTCGCCTTCGCGGGCTGGCCGGACGGCCGCGCGGACGCGCTGATGACGTTCTGCGCCGGTCTTTTCGACGCTGAAAATCTCTCCGGGCTAGCGAATTTCCGCGAATAATCCACGCCGGCTGTCGCCCGATTCGGCTGCGATCCGTACTATCGCCCGATGACCGCAACCGCCCTTTCCGATCCTGCCGCTCCCTTCGACGACAAGCACCGCATCCTGAAGGACGTCTTCGGCTTCGACGCGTTCCGGCCGGGACAGGAGCAGGTTGTCGACGCACTGCTGGCCGGCCGCAACGTGCTGACGGTCATGCCGACGGGCTCCGGCAAATCGATGTGTTTCCAGGTGCCGGCGCTGGCGCTGGGCGGGCTGACGATCGTCGTCTCGCCGCTGGTCGCGCTGATGCAAGACCAGGTCGCAGCGCTCAAGCTCGCGGGGGTCGCGGCGGACACCATCAACTCCGCCAAGTCGCGCGAGGACAACGTCGCCGTCTGGCGACGCGCCGCGGCGGGCGAGCTGCGGCTCCTCTACATGGCGCCCGAGCGGCTGATGACGGATCGCATGCTGGCGGCGCTGGCGAAGCTCGACCTGCGGCTGATCGCCGTCGACGAGGCGCATTGCATCTCGCAATGGGGACCTGCCTTCCGGCCCGAGTACGAAATGCTGGGCGCGCTGCGCGAGGTGTTCCCGGGCGTCCCCATCGCGGCACTGACGGCGACTGCCGATGCGGTCACCCGCGACGACATCGCCGCCAAGCTGTTCGGCGGCGACGCCGAGACGGTCGTGCTCGGCTTCGACCGGCCCAATATCAAGCTGTCGGTCGAGATGAAGCGCGACTGGAAGAAGCAGATGGGCGAATTCGTCGAACGCCACGCGGGCGAGAGCGGAATCGTCTACTGCCTGTCGCGGAAGAAGACCGAGGAAGCCGCCGCCTGGCTGCGCGCGAAGGGCGTCAACGCGCTGCCCTATCACGCGGGCATGGATAAAAGCTTGCGCGAGGCCAACCAGAACGCCTTCATGACCGATCCGGGCGTCGTGGTGGTCGCCACCATCGCGTTCGGCATGGGGATCGACAAATCGGACGTGCGTTTCGTTCTTCACGTCGACCTGCCCGGCAGCCTCGAGGCCTATTACCAGGAAATCGGGCGCGCCGGGCGCGACGGGGCCGAGGCCGAGGCGCATATGGTCTACGGCCTCCAGGACATCCGCATGCGCCGGGTCTTCATCGAGGACGAGGAGTCGGGCCCCGACCGCAAGCGCCGCGAGCACAAGCGCCTCGACGCGCTGGTCGCCTATTGCGAGGCGCCGGAGTGCCGCCGCCGGTCGCTGCTCTCCTATTTCGGCGAGGGGATCGAGCCGTGCGGCAATTGCGACGTCTGCCTCGACCCGGCGGAGGTGCGGGACGGCACCGACCTCGCGACCCAGGTACTGACCGCCGTCGAGCGCACCGGCCAGCTCTACGGCGCGGCGCACATCATCGACATCCTGCGCGGCGGCCCGACGGAGAAGATCGAAAAGGCGGGCCACGACAAGCTGCCGGTCTTCGGGGCGGGTGCCGAGCTGCACAAGAACGAATGGCAATCGATCGTCCGACAGCTTGTCGCCGCAGGGTTTCTGTCGCTCGACGTCCAGGGCTACGGCGGGCTGAAACTCACGCCGAAGGGCGGCGATCTGCTGCGCGGCGAGGAGGCGTTCAAGTACCGGCCCGATACCGTGAAGAAGTCTCCCGCCGCGGCACGGCGCCGCAAGGATCTCGCCGAGGCGGGCGACCTGTCGGACTCCGACATCGAGCTCCTGAACCGCCTGCGCGCGCTGCGGCTCGAGATCGCCAAGGCCCGCGGCGTCCCGGCCTATGTCGTTTTCGGCGACAAGTCGCTGATCGACATGGCCAAGCGCCGGCCGCAGACCACGGACGATTTCGCCGACGTTCACGGCGTCGGCGCCTCCAAGCTGCGCGATTTCGCCGAGCCGTTTCTGGCGGAAATCAATGGCGGCAGGGACTTCGCCGGAGAAATTGCAGGATAGACCTGCATCGACTGCGACTGTACGCCCTCGCGCTCCGCTGATAGGTTTTGAGAACAAATCAACGGGACGACCGGGAGGGAAATCATGAAAGTCGATGTCGGGGGCTTTTCGCTCAACTGCGAGGTGGAAGGCAAGGAAGGCGCGCCGTGGCTCACGTTCAGCCACGCGCTCGGCAATAATCTTCACCTGTGGGACGCCCAGGTCGACATGCTGAAGGACCGGTTCCACATCCTTCGCTACGACCACCGCGGCCACGGCGGCTCCGACGCGCCCCCCGGACCTTATTCGTTCGACGACCTGATGAAGGACGCCATCGCGCTGCTCGATCACTTCGAGATCGACGAGACGCATTGGGTCGGCCTGTCGATCGGCGGCATGCTGGGCTACGGCATGGCGCAGAACCACGGCGACCGGCTGACCTCGCTGACGGCGTGCGACTCGCGCCCCGACGCGCCGCCGGACTACGCGGCCTACTTCCAGTACCGCATCGACACCGTCCGCAAGACCGGCGGCATGGAAGGCGTCGTCGAGCCGACCATCGAACGCTGGTTCACGCCGGAAACGGTGGCCGCGAATCCGCCCTACCTCGACAAGGTCCGCAACATGCTGCGGACGACCAACCCGGTCGGCCACGAAGGCTGCTGCGAAGCGCTCAAACGCCTCGCCTTCGGCTCGCGGCTCGACGAAATCGACGTCCCGACGCTGATCATCGGCGGCGATATGGACAAGGGCGCGCCGCCGGAAGTTCTGCACGAGGCTGCCAGGACGATCCCCAACTGCCGTCACGACGTCATCGCGCGGGCGGGTCACATTTCGAACATCGAGAACGAGGAAGACTTCAACATCGCGCTTGCAGCGTTCCTCACAGAACTGTCGATCGCGGCGTAACGCATGGCGGCCCCGGAGGGTCCGCGCGGCGCGGAGATCATCGCCGCCATCAAGGAGGCCGGCGTCCGGCACGTCTGCGCGCTGCCGGACCTGACGACCAGCGCCGGTCTGCTCTGGCCCCTTTCCCAGGACGGAGAGCTGGAGCTGATCCGCCTCAGCAAGGAGGACGAGGGCGTCTCGATCTGCGCGGCGCTCGGCTATTGCGAAAAGCGGTCCGTTCTTCTGATGCAGCAGACGGGGCTGATGGATTCGCTCAACAACATCCGCGCCGTCGGCTGCGACTACGAACAGCCGATCTGCATGATCGTCGGCCTCTTGGGTAAGGAAGCCGACAAGTCGCCCGCGGAATCGGCGAGTTTCGGCGTTCGCGTCATCGAGCCGATCCTCGACGTCATGGAGATCGACCACATCCTGATCGAAGGGTCCGAAGACGTCGCGGCGCTGCCCGGCGCCATCGACAAGGCGTATGAGACCTCGCGGCCCATGGTGGCGCTGATCGGAAGGAGCGTCCGGCAATGATGCAACGCATGGCCTGTTTCGAGAAAATCCGCGACCTGCGCGACGGCGCCATCGTGGTCGCGACCTACACGTCGGCCTTCGAATGGCACCGGGTCGATCCGAACCCGCTCAATTTCGTCAGCGTCGGCGCAATGGGCCAGGCGTCATCGCACGCGCTCGGCCTCGCCATCGGCCTGCCGGACCAGAAGATCATCGTGCTCGACGGCGACGGCAGCCTGATGATGAACATGTCGACGCTCACGACCATCTCGAACGCCGCGCCGCAGAACCTCGTCCATTTCGTCGTCGAGAACGGCACTTACGAGGCGAACGGCGGTCACCCGACGCCGCAGACCGGAAAGGTCGATTTCGCCGGCATGGCACGCGCGGCCGGCTATGCGCATGCGGCGAGCTACGAGGGCCTCAACCAGTTCGCCGCCGACCTGCCGGAGCTGCTGGCCATGAAGGGTCCGGTATTCGCTGCGCTCAAGGTCGAGCCGGGCGACGCGCCGCCGCTGAACTACGATTACGAGTGGCTGCACAGCGCCGACCGTCGCCGGGAATTTCGCGAGGCCGTCAAACCTCTGTTGAAATAGCAGCGGACCGGAGCCTCAGGGCTCCATTTCCCCACGAACCGCCGACGCGCCGTCGGTGCCTTAGTCGGCCAGCCCGTCGAGCACACCGGCGCGATCCGCCGCATCCCGGTTCTGGCTCATCTTCCACTTGCCGTCGATCGCCTCGATACGCAACTCGAGGCCCACGATCCCCTTGAGCTGCTTCTCGATGAAATCCGCCGGCGCATCGTCGACCGACCATGGCGTCGTGCGCGGGCCTTCGTGCCGGCCGGTCAGCGATTTCAGGTGCGCGAGCAGCCGCGCCGGGTCGTCGACCGCCGACAGCGTGCCCCGCGCATGGACGACGGCATAGTTCCACGTCGGCACGACCCTGCCATGCGCCGCCTTCGACGGATACCAGGACGGGCTGACGTAGTGATGCGGCCCCTGGAAGATCGCGAGCGCGGTCGCCGCGTCCCTTGCGGCGTCGCCGAGCGGGTTCGCCCTGGCGACATGGCCGCGCAGGATGCCATGCGCGTCCTCTTCCGGGTGGAAGATCAGCGGGATGTGGTTCGCCTCCGGGCCGTGGGTGCCGTTGACGACGACGGTTGCGAACGGAAACGCGTCGATCAGGCCGCGGAGAACGCCCGGCCTCTCTTCGCGAAACAGCGGCGGCTGTTACATGTTATCGCTCCCGGGCGGCGACTAGCCGTTTCGGCCCATTTCCGCCGCCGCCCGTTTCCTCCACTCGTCGTAGGAGGAGAAGCCGGGCATGTCCCTTATCGCGGCGGCGACGTGGTCGAAGATCTCCTCGTCGGTCATCGCGTCGAAATCGAACGGCACGGCCGACGGCGCGTTGACGTACCACGGCGACGGCGTGAAGGCCTCGACGGTGTTCTCTTCGGGATCCTTGAAATACATGCTCCAGGCGACGCCGTGCGCGCGGATCTGGATGTCGTGCGCTTCGGCGTCGGCGGTGACGATTTCGTGCATCGTCCGGAGATCGGCGAGCGTCCTTACCTTGAGCGAGAGCTGCACGATCTGCGAGGGCGCGTCCGCCGGCCGGCCGGGCACGAATACGAGCTGGTGATGCTCTTCCGGGTTTCGGCTCATGAAGACATATTCGGGCGCGCCGGGCGTGCCCTTCATCGACGGCAGCGGCCCGCGGTCGGTGACGGTGAAGCCGAGCACGCGCACGTAGAAATCCACCATCCGGTCCAGATCGGTGACGTAGATGCCGACATGGCTGATCTGGGCGTCGGGGATCGCGGTCATCTGTTCACGACCAGTAGATGAAATTGCCGTCGGCCAGCCGCCCGATATAGGTGCTGACGCCCATGCGCCGCTGAGCGCCGTCGACGGCCGTCCATTCGTGGGGATTGTGCGAGTTGAACACTACGACGTCGCCCTTGGCGGGGGCGTAGAGATGCGTTTCCGCGCCGGCGACGTAGGACCGGTCGAAGCCCTCGATCTCGATCCGCCCGTCGGGGGCCGGCGCGACGCGATAGGGCCGGTTGTGGATCGTCGTGCGGCCGCCCTCGCCCTCGACATGGCTCGCGAAGAAGTTCCAGGTGATCTGGTCGACGACCTTGCCGATCTCGTAGTCCCGGGCGCTGTACATGGTGACGTCGGCATGCAGCGTGCCGCCGCCGCTGGTGTCGCGGATGATGCCGGCGTAGTAGCGGCCGTATCCCGGCTCGTCGGCCAGGGTCAGCGTCTTTTCGGGATAGAGCGCGCGGACGGTGTCGAACATGCGCTCGAACGGGTTCCAGCCCATGCGCGACAGCACTGCTTCCTGTTCGGCCCAGGCCTCGTCCACCTCCCGGAAATAGTCTTCCTTGATCTGCTTGCGCTTCTCGAACTGCGTCAGCCCGATATAGCGCGGCGGTTCCTTCAGCCCTGGCACCTTGTAGGTCTTGTGCAGGCCGACCGCATCCATCGCGGCGACCAACTCGTCGCATTCGGCATCGGTTGCGAAGCCCCGGATGCGCGCGCACGGTATCTCGAACCGGCACAGCGCCTCGAACGTGTCGCGCGAGAGCGACGGCTCGTCGTGATTCTGCCAGCGGGGCGGTGCCGCGGCCTTTACGGTCATCGGCTGTCTCCCGATTACAGCTCCGCCAGCTTGGGCATTACTTCCTCGCCGAATAGCGTGATCGAGCGCATCGCGTCCTCGTGCGCCATGCTGCCGATATTGAAGGCGATCACCATGTAATTGACGCCGAAAAACTCGATCTGTTCGGCGAGCTGCTCGGCAACGGTGGAAGGCGAGCCCGCGAGATGGTTGCCGCCGGCCATGGCCTTTTCGACCGTATCGACCGCGTTCCGTGCGAAAGACGGGCCCTCGACCTGGTTTTCGCGCCACAGCTTGGTCAGGCTCGCATGCCAGGTCTTGTAGGCCGGGCCGGCGATCTTCAGCGCCTCTTCGTCGGTTTCGGCCAGCGTCACCTGACGGCTGATGCCGATCGCGGCCCCGCCGGGGAACGGGCTTTCGGCGCCCTGCGGCGGCGCACCCCGCTTGGCGTAACCTTCCTTGAAAGCGTCGATATTGGCCTTCGCCGCATCGCCGCCGCCCAAGGTGCAGAAATGGAAGCCCTGTTCGCCGGCGACGGTTGCGCTGGACGCGTTGGAGGACGGGTACCACAGCGGCGGATAGGGCTGCTGCAGCGGCCGCAGCTCCATCGGTACGTCCTTGTAGGTGAAATGCTTGCCGGAATAGGTGAGCTGGTCGTGGGTCATGCCCTCGATCAGCACCTCCAGCGCCTCGGCATAGATTTCGCGGCCGATTTCCGGATCGACGCCGTGATAGTTGAGCTCGAACGGCGACACGCCGCGCCCGACGCCGATCTCCATGCGCCCGTTCGACATGTGGTCGAACATGCCGATCTCCTCGATCAGCCGCAGCGGCGAATAGAGCGGCAGCAGGTAGGTGAGCGGGCCCAGCCGGATGTTCTTCGTCGCCTGCGCGACCGCGCCCAGGAACACGCCGGGCACCGGAACCATGTTGAGCGGCGTCGCGTGATGTTCGGCGACGTGATAGCAGTAGAACCCGAGTCGGTCGGCCGCCTGGACGTATTCCACGCGCTGCGCGAACTGCTCGGCGAGCGGCCGGCCCGACTTGTCGACGTGATCGAAAACCCCGAACTTCACTTTACCCTCTCCCGTAATTTATGGCGGCGCCTGCCCGCTCCCCCTCCCGGCCACCCAACGCCAGTATCCTCATGGGCGGCCGGGAGGGGGAGCGGGCAGGCGCGCATATATTAAGAGCCTACCCGCCGTAGAAGACGTTGTCGCCCAGTTCGCGCATCCATAGCGTCGCATCGTCGGCGCGGCCGTCGGGCGCCTTGTTGACGTGCGCGTCGACCACTTCGCCGATGACGATGTGGTGATCGCCGCGCTCGACGATCTCGGCGACCTTGCACTCGACCGCCGCAGGCGCGCTGTCGAGCAGCGGCGCGCCGGTAGTGCCGGTGCGGTAGGCTTCGCCGGATATCTTTCCGTCCGCGACCTCGGCCGGCTTGAAGAATGCGAACGCGGCGCCCTGCTGGCCCTTGCCGAGAACGTTCAGCGCGAAATGGCCCGCCTTCTTGGCGATCTGGTAGGCCCCCGAATCCGCCTTCACGCCGATCACGACGAGCGGCGGGTCGAACGAGGTCTGGGTGACCCAGTTGACCGTCGCGGCGGCGATGTCGCCGCCGTCCTCGGCGGTCAGGACATAGATCCCGTAGGGGATCATCCGCAGGGCTGTTTTCTTCTGGTCTGCATCCATTTTTTCTCTCCTTTGGTCTGCGATGCGATCCGTCGATTTCCGGTAGTACTACCCGGCCCGCGTCCGGCGATTTTTCCCGCATTTCCCCGGTAGCGGCGCTGGCAATACTTTTTTACACGTTATTTTTCAGCGACTTATGAACAATTCAACAAAAGTCATACTCTTAGATCTACACGTCACTACCCAAGGGGCTCTACCCAAGAATCTCGGCCAGATTGCGCACGAGTTCGGCCGTGTCGGCCATATTGTGGCGCCGTTCGGCGACCGCGATATGGGGGCTCAGGACGACGTTCCTGTAGTTCTTCAGCGGCTCGTCCGGGGCGCCCGGCTCCTCGTAGTGCACATCGAGTCCGGCGCCGCCGAGACGGCCCGAGTCGAGGGCCTCTATCAGCGCGTCGCGGTCGATGATGTGCGCACGCGAGATGTTCGCGATGATTGCGCCCTCCTTCATCCTGGCGAACGCCTCGCGGTCGATCATGCCGCGGGTAGTGCCGTTCAGCGGCAGATGCACGCTGATGAAATCGGACTGTTCCAGTAGTGCCTCATAGGAGACATATTCCGCATCGAATTCGCGCTCGATTTCCTCCGGCAGGCGGGAGCGCTGGTAGTAGACGATGCGCATGCCCATCGCCTTCGCGCGCTGGGCGACTTCGCGGCCGACCTCGCCGAGGCCGAGCGCGCCCAGCGTCGCGTCCTGGAGCGCTACCAGCCCGTTCACCCGCGCCCAGTTGGCGCCGGCGACATGGTCGGGATGGAATTTCTTCGGATGGTACCCGAGCGCCTGGAGCGAGGCGAAGTCGAGTGCGCCGTCGGTCCCGACCAGCTTCCGTCCGACCGCCATCATCAGCAGGATCGCATGCTCGGCGACGGTGCCGTTCACCCGGCGGCGCAGCCGGCGGAAGGCGAGGCCCGCCTTCTCGACCGCGGCGACGTCGATGTTGCGCGCATCGATGCCGAACTTCTGGACGAATTTCAGCCTGGGCGCGGCCGCGAGGTCGTCGGCGCCGATATGAAAGCTTTCGCTGACCACGGCGTCGGCCTCGGGCAGGACGGCGCGCATCGCCGCTTCGTCCTCGCAGAGATGTATCGTCGACGGGCAGATCGCCGCCGCGATGCGCCGTTGTTCCTCGAACCAGCCGTCGACATCCGGCCAGTCGAACGACAGGTAGTCGCGAAAGGCCTCGACGCGCTCCGCCGAGACGCGCGGGTCCAGAATGACCTCGAGAAAGCGCAGGATCTTGTCGTCCTGCACGGCGATCACGGCCATGGGCCGCCCTCCCTGATGCGGTTATGATCTTGCTCTCGCATTTAGCAGCTACGGAGCACGATTACCATGGCCCGCGTCCCGTTCCTCGACGCCGAAGACCTTCCCGACCACGCAGAGCTCGTCGAGCGGATCCGCGGGCAGCGCCGCGGCAACCTGATCAACGTCTATCGCACACTCCTGCACAGCCCGCCGCTCGCCGAAAGCTGGTTCGAGCACATCAACAGGGTGCGCTGGGGCATCGAGATTTCGGGCCGTCTGCGGGAAATCGTCATCATCCGGCTCGGCCATCTCGTCAAATCGGCCTACGTGCTGCGCCAGCACGTCCCGAAGCTCGCCGAAGCGGAGGGCATGACCCGGGAAGAGTGCGATGCGCTGGCGGATTGGCGGAATTCGGCGCTTTTCGATGCTTCCGAAAAGGCCGTCCTCGGCTATGTCGACGCGATGGCGCGCGACATCGTGGTGCCGGACGCGGTGTTCGCGCCGCTGAAGGAGCATTTCAGCGACCGCCAGGTCGTCGAGATCACCCTGATGGTCGGCGCCTACATCTCGCACTCGCGCGTCCTGCAGGCGCTCGAGGTCGATCTGGAGCCCGACGAAACCGCAGGGGTATAGGATTATAAGGGGGGAAGCCCCGGCTCGACCCTGTCCGGCAGTTGCGTGTCGAAGGAAATCAGCACCGCCGCAGTCATTGCGTACATCCCCATCAGGTTCACGAGATTGACCAGCGACCGCCGGTCGAACAGCGCCGCGACGCGGGCATAGGTCCCGGAACTGACGGCGTGATCGCCGAACAGCTCTCTGCCGAACGCGATGATGGCCGCGTCTGCCTCGTCGAGCCCGTCGGCCGGCAGACGGCGGCGAACGATCTCGACGATCTCGTCCGACACGCCTTCCTTCTTCGCCTCGGCCTCGTGCGCCGCCCATTCGAACTGGCAGTCGTGCTCGCGCGCCGTCACCAGGATCGCGAGCTCGCGCGTCCGCGCCGGGATCACCGACGGATCGCGCAGATACTGGTTCGCCTCGCGCAGTCCGCGCGACAGGTCGGGGCTGTGCAGCCTGATCCCGCCGGGACCGCGCAGGCCGGCCAGCGTATCTCCGGTCGGGCTCGCCAGATTGTCGTAGGTCCGCTTCCCCGCCTCGTCGAGGCTTTCGCGGTCGGGCAGCGGCAGGCGCGATCCGGACTCCGGATCGATGTCGGGGGGCATTCTGGTCGTCATCGTTTTCTCCCTTGTATCGGGAGACAGCTTAGCCGCCCGCGGGCCGCAGGCAATCGGCGATCGTACCGGCCATGGCGCGCATCAATGCCGGATAGAGCGCTTTTCCGGGAGAGAGCGTCGCGCCGAGCGGGTCGAGCGGCGCGGTGCGCGAACCGGTTCCCCGGACGACCGTCTCCACGATGGCCGCCGGAAACTGCGGCTCGGAGAAGACGCAGCGGACGCCGGCAGCCGTCAGGTGCTTGCGCAACGCCGCGATCCGGCGCGCGCCGGGTCGCCTCTCGGGGCTCAGGGCGATGGCCCCAGCGCCGCGCAGGCCGAACGCGCGTTCGAAATACTGCCAACCGTCGTGAAGGACGACGAAGGGCGCATCGCGAACCGGCGTCAGCGTGTCGCGCAGCCCGCTTTCCAGCGCTTCGAGCGTCGCAGAAGCCGACGCCGCATTTCGGGCGTAGGCGGCCGCGTTCGCCGGGTCGATCTCCGCCAGGCGGCGGGCGATCGCGGCGACGACGGTCCCGGCATTATGCGGATCGAGCCAGATGTGGGGATCGGTCCCGTCTGCATCGCGCGCTCCGTCATGGCCCTTTTCGCGGTCGTGGTCGTGGTCGTGGTCGTGCTCCGCGGCCTGCCAGACGCCACCCTTCCGCAGCGGATAACGGCGCATCCCCGGAATTTCGAGCGCATCGAGCACGCGGCCTCGCTTGCGTTGCGCCGCGAGCGGACGGTCGAGAAACGCTTCCAGCGCAGGGCCGACGCGCACGATCAACGACGCTTCAGCAAGCGCCCGCCGCTGGGACGGGCGGAGCGCGTAGCCATGCGGCGACGCGCTGCCGCGCAATAGCAGCCGAGGGCTTCCGACGCCGTCCATGACCATCGCTGCGAGCGAATGGAGCGGCGCGATGGAAGCCACGACCGCCGGGACCTCCGCCCATGACGGGCCGATCGCGGCGAGCGACAGCGCGGCCGCAGCCGCGGCCGTGCGCAGGAATATGCGTGAAGACATGGACGCCTGTTTCGTAATGTTATATTATTGCGTTATCAGGCAAGCGGCTTCGCCTGTCAATCCCGGGAGATATCGCATGGCATCGTCGCCGATGGCCGAAACGTTTCCGACGCGCGAACACGACCACGACAGCTGCATCGCCGATGCGATCGACGCGGCTGAGCGCGCATGCCGAGAGCGCGGACTGCGTTTCACGGAAATCCGCCGCCGCGTGCTGGAGATCGTCTGGAACCGTCACGCGCCGACCGGCGCCTACGACATTCTCGAAGAGCTCCGCGACGACCGCGGCAGCGCCGCGCCGCCCACCGTCTACCGCGCGCTGGATTTCCTGCTGGAGAACGGTTTCGTCCACAAGATCGAGTCCCTCAACGCCTTCGTCGGCTGCCGCCGCCCGGACGGCGACCATGCGGCGCAGTTCCTGATCTGCGGCAAGTGCCGCCAGGTGGGAGAGCTCGACGATCCCGACATTGCGCGGCTGATCGCGCGGAAGGCTAGGAGCGTCGGCTTCGACGTTTCGCGCCAAACAATCGAGATCGAGGGACTGTGCCGCTATTGCGCGGAGGCAGCGTATGGCTGACGGCACTGCCGCGCTCGCGGAAGTCCTCGTCGCCGGCGAAAAAATCTGTGTCCGGCACGGCCGGCGGACTATTCTCCACGACGTCGACATCGCCATCCACCGCGGCGAGCTAGTGACGCTCGTCGGGCCCAATGGGTCCGGCAAGACGACGCTTATCAACTGCATCTCCGGCGCCTTTTGCGTCCCCTCCGCCGTGATTCGCGCCAGC
>JAYPTI010000094.1:0-13014 GCA_038133505.1 Alphaproteobacteria bacterium | reverse complement strand
GGCATCGACATGGCAACGCGGCACGAGATTCCGGCTATCGACAGCAGGATCATCAGCGTCCGGTTGGAAAACGGCACCGTGCGCGCGACGGCGGCGGCGGCGCCCGGCGCCCGCGACGCCAGCGCGACGGCCGTGGCCTCTGGATCCTCCTTGGGCGGCGGCCGCTTGAGCGCGAGGGCGAGCGGCACCATGCCGGCGACGCACACGATGCCGACGACGATATAGGTCGTCCGCCAGCCGTAGCCGTCCATCAGCACCTGCATGACGAGCGGCCAGATCGCGCCGCCCACATAGTTGCCCGAGGCCGCGATAGCGACCGCGAAGCCGCGGCGGCGGCGGAACCAGTGCGAGATATCGGCGATCAGCGGGCCGAACGTCGCCGCCGTGCCGATGCCGATCAGCACCCCCTGCATCAGGGCGAACTGCCACAGCGCCCCCGTATAGGCGGCGCCGACGAAACCGATCCCGAGGCCGAACGCGGCGACGATGACGGGGATCACGATGCCGAGGCGGTCGACGTAGCGGCCGATCAGTACGTTGCCGGCGGCGAATCCCGCCATCGTCAGCGTATAGGGGATCGAGGCGTCGGCCCGGTCGACCGAGAATTCCGCCTGGACCGCCGGCAGGATCACGACGACGCCCCAGAACCCGACGCTGCCGAACGTGCCGAGCAGCATGGATACGGCCAGCCGGGTCCACGCGTAGCGGCCGTCGATCAGGGCCGCGCTGCCGTCGGCGCTCGGACGGAATGTCGTCAATCTGCCATCTCCGGATAGGTCGCCGGAGAGTAGCACCGGGGCACCGGAAATGGCGAGCGCGGCGCTCGAGAGGGCCGTCTCCGGCTAAACCCGTAAAAAACAACGCGAAATTTTTCGAATAAACGTCCGATTCCGGTGGCGTCCGGTTGATTTCGACTCGCAAACACCCCATATTTCCCGAGAGTTCAACAACCCGGACGGAGAGAGTCTCGATGGCTTTCGACACTCAAAGACAGGTCTACGGCCGCACCGGCACGATAGACCAGGCCGCTTTCGACGCCGGCCTCCGCGCGCACATGCTGCGCGTCTACAACTACATGTCATCGGGCGTCGCGCTGACGGGCATTTTCGCGGTCGTGATCGCGCAGATGTCGTTCGTCACCAACGATGCCGGCCAGACGGTCGGCCTGACCGCGTTCGGCAACACGCTGTTCGCGACCGGGCTGAAGTGGGTGGTCATGCTCGCGCCGCTCGCGATCGTGTTCCTCTTCAGCGCGCGGTTGCACGCCATGAAGTCGGCGACGGCGCAGGGCGTCTTCTGGCTGTTCGCGGCGCTGATGGGCGTCTCCCTGGCTACCATCTTCGCCACGTTCACCGGCCAGAGCATCGCACGGGTGTTCTTCATCACCGCGGGCGCGTTCGCGGGATTGAGCCTGTTCGGCTACACGACGAAGAAGGACCTGTCCGGTTGGGGCTCGTTCCTGATCATGGGTCTGATCGGCATCATCATCGCGATGATCGTCAACATCTTCCTCGAGAGTTCCGCGCTGCAGTTCGCGATCTCAGTGATCGGCGTTCTCGTGTTCTCCGGTCTCACCGCCTACGACACGCAGAACATCAAGAATGAATATGCCGAACATCTCGATGACGAGACCCAGGGCAAGCTCGCCATCTCCGGCGCGCTCCGGCTCTATCTCGACTTCATCAACCTGTTCGTCATGCTGCTGCACCTGTTCGGCAATCGCGAATAGCCGACGGCACGACGCGAATACGAAACGGGCGCCCCGCGGGGCGCCCGTTTTTGTTTGCGCTCCCCTCTCCCGCGAGGGAGCGGAGGAAGCCGCGCTACTCCGCCGCCTGCGCGGTCGGCGGTGTGTTGTCGGCCTCGATGAACGCTTCCAGCATGCGGATCGCCTGAAGCCCGCCGCCGTCGTGATTGATGTCGACGCGGGGCGGCGTCTTGCCGCTGTCGATGTTCTCCTGCTGCAGCTTGATGATCCACAAATCCTCCATGAAGGCGGTGTGGACGTTCTGCACCAGCAGATCGGTGACCCAGGGCTCGTCGATGCGGAAATCGTGCGCCTGTGCCCAGAAATAGTGGGTCGTCTTGTCGGTTTCGGGCGTGATGGCGTTGAGGTTGCGCATCGTGAAGCCCTGCGACCGGTCGCCGTCGATCGCGCCGGTCCCCGCCTTGGCGGCCCCGACGTCGAGACGCACGAACGCCGGGGGCGTCCAGGTGATGTGCTGCCAGCGGTCGACCTTCTCGTCGGCGGCGAATCCGCCCGCCTTCTGGAAGAAGGGCGGCGGCACCGAATCCATGACCCAGCGCGTCACCGTCACAGAGCGGTCGGTGCGCGTATGCTTCATCGGCGTCTCCGCGACCGCGTCCGTTCCGAGCGTCGTCGGGTGGATGAAGGACAGGTGCGACAGGTCGAGCAGGTTCTCGACCAGGAGCTTGTAGTTCGCTTCCAGGTGCAGCAATTCGCCCTTGGCGCGCCAGTCGGGATGATCCATCCAGTGGAAATCCTCGATGTCGTCGGGATCGGCCTGCGCCGGATCGCCCATCCAGATCCACACCCACTGGTATTTCTCCACCACGGGATAGGAGCGCACGGCGCAGCCCGGCGGGACGGTCGACTGGCCGGGCACGCGGACGCAGGCGCCCGTCTGGTCGTACTGCAGCCCGTGATAGGGGCATTCGATGTTGTCGCCCTGCAGCTTGCCTTCCGACAGCGGCGCGTGGCGGTGCGCGCACTTGTCCTCGAGCGCAACCGGCGTGCCGTCCTCCTTGCGGTAGAAGACGACGGGTTCGTTCAGCAGCGTGCGGCGCAGCGGTTTCTGACGTCCCACCTCGGTTCCCCACGCCCCGACATACCAGGCATTGCGCAGAAACATGGCGGCTCTCCCCTATTACTTAGCAATCTAACGGTCGGCGAAATTATCACCCCATCCTAGCGTTCGCCAGCGGCGATGCAAATTTGTCGCGCCCCCATTCCCCTGCCCGTCCCGCGCCCGCTATCATGACCCGCGAACAAGGGAGACGACTAACATGCCCGCACCCTACAAGGGCGGCTGCGCCTGCGGCGCGATCCGCTATACGATCGGCTCGGAACCGCTGGTCTCGTACCTGTGCCACTGCACCGAATGCCAGAAGCGCACCTCCAGCGCGTTCGGGCTCAACCTGCAGATCACGTCCGACAATCTGACCATCGACCGGGGCACGCCCAAGGAGCGGACGCGGAAGGGCGACAGCGGCAACGAGCTCACGATCAACTTCTGCGGCGACTGCGGCACGACGCTGTTCTCGGCGCCGCACGCGCGCCCCAACATCCGCGTGATGTATTGTGGCAGCCTCGACGACCCGTCGTGGGTGCCGGTCAAGCTCAACATCTGGACGAAGAGCGCGCTGCCGTGGGTCTATCGCGATCCGGCGCTCCCCGACGAGCCGGGCCAGCCGGACATGTCCAAGTACATCAGCTCATAGTTTCGGAAGCGAAAGATGGCCCACGGAATCCGCTACGGCACCCGCGCCCGCCTCGGCATGATCCTGCCCTCGGTCAACCAGGCGGCCGAGCCCCAGATTTCCGCGATGATGCCGGACGGCGTCTCGCTCCACACCACGCGGATGCGCCTGCAGCCCGACCTCGAGGAGACCGTGAAGGAGGCCGAGCGCGGCGCCGAACTGCTCGCCGACGCCAGGGTCGACCTCGTCGTCTTCCACTGCACGGCGGCCTCGATGTCGGCGCCCGGCTTCGACGACGACGTCATCGCGCGGCTGCAGAAGGCCTCCGGGCTTCCCGCCACCTCGACCTCCAAGGCCTGTCTCGAGGCGTTCGAGACCGTCGGCGCGACACGGATCACGCTGACGACGCCCTACGTCCAGGCGGTCAACGACCGCGAGGTCGCCTTCCTGAAATCGCACGGCATCGACGTGCTGTCGGAGACCGGCGCCGGCATCTCGGGCGACGGCGGCGCGATGCTCGCCATCGAGCCGGAGGAATGGCGCCGCCGGGTCAACGAACAGGACGAGGATGCCTCGCAGGCCGCCTTCCTGAGCTGCACCGCCGTCCGCGCGGTCGAGGCCATCGAGCCCATCGAGGGCGACATCGGCAAGCCCGTCGTCACGTCGAACCAGGCGATGCTGTGGCACGCGCTCCGCAAGCTCGGCATCGCCGACCGGCCGAAGGGGTTCGGCCGGCTGATGAGCGCGGGGTAGCGCCTCTATTTTCGGCACCGGCCTTCACCCGCTTCGCGGTCTCAGCCCCCTCCCGGCCACCCATAAGGATCATCCCGTGGGTGGCCGGGAGGGGGAGCGGGCCGGTGCGAGTCCGCGCGAGCGGACCTAAATTACGGACTCACCCCGTAGAAGCGCGCCATGTTGTCGTAGACCAGCTTCTGCTTGATCTCGTCGGAGAAGTCGCTGCCTTCGAGGAATTCCGGCAGCTCGGTCGTCAGGTCCTCCTCCGTCGGCTCGTGCGGGTAGTCCGAGGCGTAGAGGATGCGGTCGGGGCCGATGGCGTCGATGGTGTATTTGAGATTGTTCTCGCCGAGCTCCATCGCCACCCAGAAATTGTCGCCCTCGCGCAGATAGTCGGACGGCTTCTTCCTGAGCTTCGCCCGGCTCGCCGCGCCGAACACGGATTCGTACTCGTAGTCGAGCCGGTCCATCATGAACGGCACCCACGTCGCGCCGCCCTCGAGGAAGGCGATCTTGAGCCTGGGGAACGCGTCCCACACGCCCGAGAACACGATGTCGGTGAGCTGGATCATCAGCGGGAACGGATGCTCCAGCGTGTGCACCTTCACGAACTCGCGGAAATGATCGAAGCCCATGCCGCGGCTCGGCCCGCCGTGGATGGCGATCGGCATGTCGTGCTTTTCCGCCGCCTCGAAGATCGGCCAGAAGAACTCGTCGCCGTAGGTCTTCCCGAGATAGGTCTGCGACGGCAGCATCATCGCCGGGAACCGCACGCGCTCGGTGGCGCAGCGCGCGATCTCCTTCGCCGCCGCCTGCGGGTCCTGCACCGGGATCAGCCCGGCGCCGTAGAGCCGTTCGTCCTTCGAGGTGTAGCGGTCCTCCAGCCAGTTGTTGTAGGCGACGATGGTCGCCACCGCCCACCTGGGATCGGAGATCAGCCCGGCCGCGAGCCCCGCCGTCGGATAGAGGACCGTCGCCTCGGCGCCGATGATGTCCAGCATCTCGCCCCACACCTTCGCGTCGGTATGGGTGTAGCGCCGCGCCGCGGTATCGTTCGAGCTCATGATGAAGCCGCGCGCCCAGCCGTCGAGGCTCGGCCACACGCCGAAGGTCGGGAAGCGCTGGAGGTTGGCGAAATCGCCCTCGAAATAGGACGCGATCTCCTCGTCGTTTTCCAGCACGTGCCCGTCGCCGTCGAATACCCTGAACCCGTGTACCGTCATCGTTCCCTCCCTTTTCGTTCGGTATCTAACGAAAGATTGAACGCCCCGCGCCGGGCGGAGTCAATCGACGCCGCCGGACGCCGAAACGCGAAACCCGAAAAACAACCCCATGCACCCGAAAGCGGGGCGTATCTACATCGTCGCCTTCCTTTCCGCCGTTGCGGGGAGAAACGCTATCACGGAAAATCGCAGATGCCAGCCGGCGCCCCGATTTTCCGGCGCGCGGCGCACCGGCCGGAAATCTGCTATAATCGGTCGACATCCACGCGACGGCGGAGCCGAGCCATGACGACCGACTACATCAACGGCGACGAGACCAAGATCACGTACTATCACGCGCACATCTATTACGGGGACAGCGACGAGCTGCGCGAGAAGGCGGCGCGCCTGCGCGAGAAGGCATGGGCGAAATGGCCGGCCGACGTCCGCATGGGCCGCTTCCGCGACCGCGCGGTCGGCCCGCACCCGATGGCGATGTACCAGATCGAGTTCGACAGGGAGCTGTTCCCCGAGATCGTGCCGTGGCTGATGTACAACCGCGACGGCCTGACGATCCTCGTCCACCCCGACGCGGAAGACGCCTTCCGCGACCACGCCTGGTACCCGCTGTGGATGGGGGAGAAGCTGGATCTGCGGCTCGACTGGCTCAGGCAGGGGAACCGGGCGGCTTAGGGGCGAGCCGGACAACGGGCGGGTCTTAGACCCGCCCCTACGCATCCATTCTCGAAATTTTCGTAGGGGCCGGTCTAAGACCGGCCCGTTTCCATTCCAACCCCAGCAGCGAACGCGTGAACGCCCGCGCCGCGAACGATCTCAAATCGCCCTCAACCGACTCCACCTCGCGTCACGCGATCTCGACGCTCGCGGCGTGATAGCCGTAGAGCCAGTCGGCGTTTTCCTGGCTTTTCATCCAGTCGTTGGCGAGCGAGTTGCGCTGGACCCGCGCCGTCCGCTCCAGCCGCGCCCGCTCGTAGCGGCGGAGAGCATCCGGCACGCCGTCACGCGAGATGCCTTCCAGCGCGCGGGCCAGGACCACGGCGTCCTCGATCGCCATGCAGGCGCCCTGCGCCATGAAGGGCACCATCGGATGCGCCGCGTCGCCCAGCAGCGTCGCGTTGCCGGCGGACCACGCCGCCATCGGCTCGCGCACGTGCAGCGCCGACTTCAGCACCTCGGTGCAGGTCTCCAGCAGCGCCCGCGCCTCGGGGTGGAAATCCGCATACACCTCGCGCAGCTCGTCCGCGTCGCCGGGCAGCGTCCAGCCCTCCTCGCGCCAGTCGTCCTGGGCCGTCGTCGCGAAGACGAAAATCTCCTCGCCGCGGGTCAGCGGAAAGGTGATGATCTGGCGGTCCGGCGTCGGGCCCCACCATTTGGTGAAGGCATCGAGGTCCGGGAGATCGCCGAGCCGGTCCCTCGGATAGGTCGCCCGGTAGGAGACGAGGCCGGTGAATTTCGGATCGTCCTCCCCGAACAGGGCGGTGCGCACGGCCGAATGGATGCCGTCGGCGCCGACGATCACGTCGCAATCTTCCGCCTTCCCGTCCGTGTACAGGATCGCGGTCGCCGCGCCGTCGTTGACGATCCCCGACACCGTCCGGCCGAAGCGGATGGCGCCGTCCGGCACCTCGCCCTCCAGCGCCGCCAGCAGGTCGGCCCGATGGAGGGTCAGCTGCGGCGCGCCGTATTTTTCCTCGGCGGCGTCGCTCATCGGCAGCCGCGAGGTCTCCTCGCCCGTATCCCACATCCGGCTGATCCGGAAGGTGGGCCGCGCCGCGGTTTCCCGGAGGACGCCGCCGACGCCGAGCGTGTCGAGCGCATGGACCGCATTGGGGGTCAGGTTGATGTCGGCGCCGACCCGGCGAAACTGCGGCGCCGCCTCGAAGACGACGGGATCGTGCCCGCGTTGGGCCAGCGCGATGGCCGCCGCCAGCCCGCCGACGCCGCCGCCGCAAACACCGATTTTCAATCCGCTCATCGCGTTCCCCTCCTTCTACGCCAGCCCCACCAGCGACCGCGCGAAGGCCCGCGCCTCGAACGCCCTGAGGTCGTCCTCGCCCTCGCCGACGCCGACGGCATGGACCGGCAGACCGAACTTCTCGGCCAGCGCAACCAGCACGCCGCCGCGGGCCGAGCCGTCGAGCTTGGTGACGACGAGGCCGGTGACGCTGCACATCTCGCGGAACGTCTCGACCTGGGAGTGCGCGTTCTGGCCGGTGGTGGCGTCGAGGACGAGGAGCGTGTCGTGCGGCGCGGTCTCGTCCTGCTTGGTTATCACCCGGACCACCTTCTGAAGCTGCTGCATCAGGTCGTCGCGGTTCTGCAGGCGGCCCGCCGTGTCGATGATGAGGACGTCTGCGCCCTCGGCGCGCGCGCGCTCGATCGCCTCGAAGGCGAGGCTCGCCGCGTCGGCGCCCTGTGCGCTGGAAACGACGGGGCAGCCCGTGCGCTCGCCCCAGATCTTCAGCTGCTCGATGGCGGCGGCGCGGAACGTGTCGCCGGCGGCCAGCATGACCGACTTGCCGTCCTCCTTGAGGCGCTTGGCGAGCTTGCCGATGGTCGTCGTCTTGCCCGAGCCGTTGACGCCGGTCACCAGAATGATGTGCGGCTTGTGCGCTGGGTCCGCCGCGAGCGGCTTCGCGACCGGCTCGAGGATACGCGCCATCTCGTCGGCGAGCGCGCCGCGGATCTCGTCCGGCGTGACTTCCTTGTCGAAGCGGTTCTTCGAGAGCGCGGCGGACAGTTTCATCGAGGTCTCGACGCCGAGATCGGCGGCGATCAGCAGCTCCTCCAGCTCCTCCAGCGCCGCGTCGTCGAGGCGGCGCGCGGTGAAGATGCTGCCGATGCCGTCCGACAGGCGCGACGACGTGCGGCTGAGGCCCGCCCGCAGGCGCGCGAGCCAGCCTTTTCTCTCGGGTTCTTCGCTCATGCCGCTTTTTGCGCGATCAGCACGTCGTTGTCACGGCCGACGATTCGCGCGGCCACGATGGTCCCCGGCCCGTGTTGATTTGGGCCGTCCACAGCGTCCAGCCGGACCTGTGCGAAGTGCGGCGTACGCCCCTCGACACCCTGCTCGATCAGCACGTCGTCGGTCGCGCCGATGCGGGCATCGAGGAATCGCGCGACCTGCGTCGTCCCGGCGGCGCGCAGCTCTGCGGCCCGCGCCTTGCGCACGTCGCCCGGCAGCTGCGGCATCTTCGCCGCCGGCGTACCGGGCCGCTCGGAATAGGGGAACACGTGGAGCCAGGTGAGGCCGCACCCGTCCACCAGCGACAGCGAGTTGGCGAAGGCCGCGTCGGATTCGGTCGGGAAGCCGGCGATGATGTCGGCGCCGAACGCGGCGTCGGGGCGCAAATCCCGGACGCGCGCCACGAACGCCTCGATGTCGGCGCGGCTGTGGCGGCGCTTCATCCGCTTCAGGATCAGGTCGTCGCCCGACTGTACCGAGATGTGGAAATGCGGCATCAGGCGCGGCTCGTCGGCGATCAGCGCGAACAGCGCCTCGTCGATCTCGGCCGGGTCGACCGACGACAGCCGCAGGCGCGGCAGCTCCGGCACCAGCGCCAGTAGGCGCTCAATCATCTCGCCGAGGCTCGGCGTACCCGGCAGATCGCGGCCGTAGTCGGTGATGTCGACGCCGGTCAGCACGATCTCTGCGTAGCCCTCGGCGACAAGGCGGCGCACCTGCTCGACGATCACGCCGATCGGGACCGAGCGGTTGTTGCCGCGCCCGAACGGGATGATGCAGAAGGTGCAGCGATGATCGCAGCCCTGCTGGATCTCGACGAAGGCGCGCGCCCGGCCCTCAAAGCCCGAGATCAGGTGCGGCGCAGTCTCGCGCACGGTCATGATGTCGTTGACGGAGATTTCGGGTGTACCAGCATCGAAGGACCACGTCTCGGCGCGCAGCTTCTCCTCGTTGCCGACGACGCGGTCGACCTCGTCCATGGCGGCGTATCTCTCGGGATCGATCTGGGCGGCGCAGCCGGTCACGACGATGGTGGCGTCCGGGTTCGCGCGGCGCGCGCGGCGGATCGCCTGACGCACCTGGCGCTCGGCCTCCGCCGTCACCGCGCAGCTATTGACGATCACGGCGTTCTCGAGCCCCGCCGCGGCGGCATGGCCGCGCATCACCTCGGATTCGAAGGCGTTCAGGCGGCAGCCGAAGGTGAGGATTTCCGGCGCGCTCATGCCGGCAGCGTCCAGCCGGCCATCAGCGAATCGTCGAGCACGCCGGTATAGCTGGTGACGGCCGGGCCGGTCATGTAGATGCGCCCGTCGTCACGCCAGTCGATATCGAGCAGCCCGCCGTCGGTCTCGACCGTCATGCGCCGGTTGCCGAGCTCGCGGCGGCTGGCGTTGGCGACCGCAGCGCAGGCGCCGGTGCCGCAGGCGGGCGTGAGGCCGGCGCCGCGCTCCCAGACGCGGAGGCGCATCCGGTCGGGCGCGACGATCTGCGCGACGGCGATGTTGGCGCGTTCGGGGAAGATCGGGTCGACCTCCAGCTCCGGCCCGACGACGGCGATCGGCGCTGTCTCGGCATCGTCGACGAAGAACGTGGCGTGCGGATTGCCCATACTGGCCGCGGCCGGGTCCGACAGGGGCCCGCGCGACAGATCGAGATGCAACGTATCGGTCTCGACCGCGAGCGGGATATCGCGCCACCCGAACCTCGGCTCGCCCATGTCGACGGTCACCAGCGCGTCGGCGGCCCGCGTGACGGTCAGCAGGTCGGCGGCGGTGCGGATGACGGCGGTTTCCCGGCCGGTTTCGGCCATCAGCAGCGCGCCGATGCAGCGCGTGGCGTTGCCACAGGCGTCGACCTCGCCGCCGTCGGCGTTGCGGATGCGCATGAACGCCTCCGCGCCGTCCGTTTCGCCCGCCGGCACGGTTTCGAGCACGATCAGCTGGTCGCAGCCGACACCCGTCCGCCGGTCGGCGATCGCTTCCGCGACAGCCGGGCCGAGCGCCGAGGCCGCCGTCGCCTCGCCGCGCAGATCGAGCACCACGAAGTCGTTGCCGAGCCCGTGCATCTTGGTGAAGGGAAGTCCTGTCATAACGCGCGTAATATGGCCGGAACGCGCGGGAAGTCTAGGAGAAAGGGCCTGTGGATAACTTCGAAATCTCGCGCTTTTGCGCCCGCAATCCGCCCCGCCCTCTCGACTCGCCAACCCGTTTGGTTAAAACTCCCGGACACAGAAGGAAACGCCAAAAACAGGAAGGCAGACCATGCAGTTCGGTATTGGACAGCCCGTGCCGCGCACGGAAGATCCGAAATTCCTCATGGGCGAGGGAGAATATGTCGACGACATCGTTCTCCCCCACATGGCCTACGGCTACGTACTGCGCTCGCCGCACGCGCACGCGAAGATCAAATCCATCGACACGTCCGCCGCGGAGAGCGCGCCGGGCGTCCAGCTCGTGCTGACCGGCAAGGACCGCGAGGCCGAGGGGCTGGGGACCATCCACTGCCACGTCCCGCCGATGGCGTTCGGCGGACCGCCCTCCCCGACGCCGGCGCACCCGATCCTGGTGTCGGACGCGGCGCGCTGCGTCGGCGATTGCGTCGCCTTCGTCGTCGCCGACACGCTCGCCCAGGCCAAGGACGCCGCAGAGCTGATCGAGGTCGACTACGAGCCGCTGCCGGCGGTGTCCTCGACAAAAGCGGCCGTCCAGGACGGCGCGCCGCTGGTCTGGGAAGAGAACAAGGGCAATCTGTGGTTCGAGATGGCGCGCGGCGACGCCGCCGCGACCGAGGCCGCGTTCGCCAAGGCGGCGCATGTCGTCAAGGCCGACGTCCATCACAACCGCATCTCCGCCAACGCGATGGAGCCGCGCGCGGCGCTCGCCGACTATCACCGCGGCCGCAAGCAGTGGACGATCTGGATGTCGAGCCAGGGCCCGCACCAGCACCGCACGTCCTACGCCGAGATATTCCACCGCCCGGCGACGGCGTTCCGCATCATCGCGCCCGACGTCGGCGGCGGCTTCGGCATGAAGAACGGCGTGTTCCCCGAGGACGCGCTGGTCGCCTGGGCGGCGATGAAGCTCGCCCGGCCGGTGAAGTGGACCGGCGAGCGGACGGAATCGCTCGTCAGCGACACGCACGGCCGCGACGCCGAATGCGCGAGCGAGCTTGCCCTCGACGCCAACGGCAAGATCCTGGGGCTGCGCGTCGTCGCCGATTACGGCCTCGGCGCCTACCTGTCGGCCTCGGCGCCGGTGCCCGCCTGCATCGGCTCGATGGTCTATCCCAACGTCTACAATCTCGACGCCATGCACATCCGCATCCGCGTCGTGTTCAGCCACACCACCTGGACCGGGCCCTATCGCGGCGCCGGCCGGCCGGAGGCGGTCTACACGATCGAGCGCCTGCTCGACATCGCGGCGGACGAGATGGGCATCGACCCGGTCGAGATCCGCAAGCGGAACTACATCCCGCAGGACCAGATGCCGTTCACGACGCTGGTGCAGACGGTCTACGATTCGGGCGACTTCACCGGCTTGTCGGAACATGCCGCCAAGACTGCCGACATCGCCGGCTTCGCAGCCCGCAAGGCCGAGTCCGCCAAGGCGGGCAAGCTGCGCGGTATCGGCGTGTGCTCGTTCATCGACTTCGCCTCGCCGTTCAACGACCGGATGGAAATCCGCTTCGACGACACCGGCTCGGTGACGATCGTCGCCGGCACGCACAGCCACGGCCAGGGCCATCAGACGTCCTACGCGCAGATGATCCACAGCTGGCTCGGCGTCCCGTTCGAGCGCATCAGCTTCGTGCAGGGCGACACCGACAAGGTCACCTACGGCCGCGGCACCTACGGCTCGCGCTCGATGACGGTCGGCGGCTCGGCGCTCCGCGCCGCGTCCGACAAGATCATCGAGAAGGCGAAGAAGATTGCCGCCCATATTCTCGAGGCGGCCGAAGAAGATATCGCCTTCGAGGACGGCAACCTGACGGTCGCCGGCACCGACAAGTCGATCCACATCTGCGACATGGTCCAGCAGACCTACATGCCGATGGGCTGGCCCGCCGCGCTCGGCATGGGCCTCGAGGCCGAGGCGACGTGGGCGCCGGAGCGCGGCCCGAACTGGCCGAACGGCACGCATTTCGCCGAGGTCGAGGTCGATCCGGATACCGGGAAAGTCGACCTGGTCCGCCACCTGGCGGTCAACGATTCGGGCGAGGTGATCAACCCGCTGCTGCTCGAAGGCCAGGTGCACGGCGGCGTCGCGCAAGGCGTCGGCCAGGCGCTGTTCGAGGACATCGCCTATGACGACGGCGGTCAGATCCTGTCGGGCTCGTTCATGGACTACACCATGCCGCGCGCCGACGACCTGCCGAACTTCGAGACGGTCGACTACGTTCAGGCGTGCCAGACCAACCCGCTGGGCGTGAAGGGCGGCGGCGAATCCGGCACGGTGGGCTCGACGCCCGCGGTGATGAACGCCATCGTCGACGCGCTCTCGGAGCTTGGCGTGTCCGACCTCGACATGCCCGCGACGCCGCTCAAGGTGTGGCAGGCGATCCAGTCGGCGAAAGCGGCTGCATAAGATTTAGTCGCGGTTCCGGCCCTCTCCCCCTCCCGGCCACCCACAGGATACTGGCGCTGGGTGGCCG
>JAYPTI010000093.1:0-13034 GCA_038133505.1 Alphaproteobacteria bacterium | reverse complement strand
CCGCAGGTCGCCGCGGCAGGGCCGGAGCTGGGGTTCTACGGGCAGGCGATGCAGGCGGCGATGGACGGCGTCGGCGTCGCGATGGGCATCCGCCCCTATATCGACGACGACCTCGCCGCCGGACGCCTGGTCGCGCCGTTCGCCCTCAGCATCCCGAAGGGCGGCGCGTGGTACCTCGTCTACCGCGAGGCACGCCGCGGCGAGCCCGCGTTCGATGCGTTCCGGAAGTGGTTGAAGGAGGGAGCTGCCGCCTGACGGCGCCCCCGGAACTCACATCAGAGACCTCAAATCCGCTCGATGATCGTCGCGATGCCTTGCCCCACTCCAATGCACATGGTGCACAGCGCGCGCTTGCCGCCGGTGCGTTCCAGCTCGTAGAGCGCGGTGGTGATCAGCCGAGCGCCGGACATGCCGAGCGGGTGGCCGAGCGCGATGGCGCCGCCGTTGGGGTTGATGCGCGGGTCGTCGTCGGCGATGCCGAGGTCGCGGGTGCAGGCCAGCGCCTGCGCCGCGAACGCCTCGTTGAACTCCATGACGTCCATGTCGTCGATCGAGAGCCCGGTCTTTTCCATCACCTTGCGGGTTGCCGGCGCGGGCCCGATGCCCATGATCCGCGGCGGAACGCCGGCGGTCGCGGCGCCGACGATGCGGGCCCGCGGCGTGAGCCCGTGCTTTTTCGCCGCTTGCTCGGAAGCGAGAATGAGCGCCGCCGCGCCGTCGTTGACACCCGACGCGTTGCCGGCGGTCACGCTGCCGTCCTTGCGGAACGCGGCGCGCAGCTTGGCGAGGTCGTCCATGGTCGAGCCGTGGCGCGGATGCTCGTCGGTGTCGACAACGACGGCGTCGCCGCGCCGCTGCGGAATGGTGACGGCGACGATCTCGCCCGCGAACCGGCCTTCCTTCTGCGCGGCCTCGGCCTTGTGCTGGGACCACAGCGCGAACTTGTCCTGGTCCTCCCGCGTGATCTGGCGCTCCTCGGCGAGGTTCTCCGCGGTCTCGCCCATCGCGTCGACGCCGTACATCTCCTCCATCTTCGGGTTCACGAAGCGCCAGCCGATGGTGGTGTCGTAGATCTCCGCGTTGCGCGAGAACGCCGTCTCCGCCTTGCCCATCACGAACGGCGCGCGCGACATGCTCTCGACGCCGCCGGTGATTACGAGGTCCGCCTCGCCCGTGCGGATGGCCCGCGCGCCCTGCGCGGTCGCCTCCATGCCCGAGCCGCAAAGCCGGTTCACGGTCGCGCCGCCGACCTCAATCGGCAGGCCGGCCAGCAGACCCGACATGCGCGCCACGTTGCGGTTGTCCTCGCCCGCCTGGTTGGCGTTGCCGTAATAGACGTCGTCGACCTTCTCCCAGTCGACCGAACCGTTGCGGTCCATCAGCGCCTTGATCGGCACCGCGCCGAGATCGTCGGTGCGCACGGAAGACAGCGCGCCGCCGTAGCGGCCGACGGGTGTGCGGACGGCGTCGCAGATGAAAGCTTCGGACATGACGGGTTCCTGTGATCTTTTATGTTTGGTCTAACCGAGATAGAGCGGCGCGCATTGTTGTCGATGGCGGAAGGGGCGGCAAGGCGAATCCTTGCATGGCCGCTTGCCGCGCATCGTCCTTGATCGCCGCGCGGGTTTCGGCGAGCGTAGATCATGGCAATCGCACAGGACACCACAGACGGGTCAGGAATTTTGCCCCGTATCGAGAGGGCAAAGGCGCGCCTGATCGGCCCGGCGCCGCGCATTGCCGTCGATTACGCCGGCGCGGGGCCGGCCATCGTTTTCCTGCACGGTATCGGCGGCGACCGCTCCACATGGGCACCGCAGATGGAGGCGTTCGCGGATCGCTATACGACGGTCGCCTGGGATGCGCGCGGCTACGGCGACAGCGACGATTACGACGGACCGTTGAGTTTCGCGGATGTCGCGGACGACCTCGCCCGCGTGCTCGACGCGTTCGCGGTGGAAAAGGCGCATCTGGTGGGCCTTTCGATGGGCGGGCGCATCTGTCTCGAGTTCTACGCCAACCATCCGGACCGCTTCGCGACCCTGACGCTGGCCGGCGTCCATGCGCGCTTCGGGGCGTTCTCGCCCGAAGCCCAACGCGATTACATCGAGGCGCGACGCAAGGGACTGATCGACCAGGGCCTGTCCCCCGCCGACATCGCGCCCGCCGCCGTCGCCAGACTGATGGCGCCCGACGCGAGCGACGAGGCGAAACGACGCGCCGCCGCCGGCATGTCGAGGCTTCACGTCGACTCCTACCTGAAGACGGTGGAATCGACGACGCGGTTCGACCGCGAACACGTGCTGGCCGACATCGCGGTTCCGGCGCTGGTGATCGGCGGCGGGCTCGACCCGCTGACGCCGCCGGACATCACCCGGGGCATCGCCGAGAAAATTCCGGGCGCCCGGTACGAGTTCATGCGCGGCATCGGGCACCTGAGCAATCTGGAGGCTCCGGCCGAGTTCAACCGGCTGCTGGCGGATTTCCTCGCGCCCCATCGCGACCGGGCCGGAACCGTAAAAGAATAAAGGGAGAGAACATGGATCTCGGGATTGAGGGAAAAATCGCCCTGCTGCTCGGCGGCACGCAGGGGCTCGCGCTGTCGGCGGCGGAACACCTGTCGGCGGCGGGCGCGATCGTGGTGCTGAACGGCCGCGACGCTCAGAAAGGCAGCGACGCTGCCGCATCGCTCCGGGGCGAAGCGCACTTCGTCCAGGCCGACGTGTCGGACGCCGCGGAACGCGGCAGGCTGTATGACCGGACGGTGGAGATCGCGGGCGCCCCCGAAATTCTCGTGACCAACGCAGGCGGCCCGCCGCCCGGCGGGTTCCTCGATCACGGCGACGATGCATGGCATGCGGCGCTCGAGACCAACATGCTCGGCCATATCGACATGGCGCGCCGGTGCCTGCCGCACATGATCGCGCAGCGCTGGGGCCGGATCGTCAACATCACCTCCTTCGCGGTGCGCGAGCCCTACCCCAATCTCGTCCTCGCCAACGCGGTACGCGCAGGGCTCCACGGCGCGATGGCGACGCTCGCCCGCGAGGTCGCGGACAAGGGCGTGACCGTAAACAACGTGCTGCCCGGTCTGATGGACACGCCGGCGCTGCAGCGCGTCTACAACGCCCAGTCGCAGCGCGAGAACATCTCGGTCGACGAAGCGCGCGCGCGCATGGCGGAGAGCATCCCGGCGAAGCGGCTGGGCGAGGCGGAGGATTTCGGCCCCGCGGTCGCCTTCATGTGCTCGGCGCACGCGGGCTATATCACCGGCCAAAACCTGACCGTCGATGGCGGGCTGGTTCGCGCGTTGCTATAAGGCGGACATCATGCTGACAGGCGACATGCTGCGCCGCGCGACCGCGCGGTTTCCCGACAAGACCGCCATCATCTGGGGCGACCGGCGGACGTCCTATACCGAGCTCAACGGCGACGCGAACCGCTTCGCCCGCGCACTCCGCGCCTTCGAGCTGGAGAAGGGCGGCAAGGTGGGCATCGTCTCGCGCAACCGGACCGAATACGGCGTGATCTTCTTCGGCGCGGCCAAATCCGGCTGCGTGCTGGTCAACGTCTCGGTTCTCTATACGCCGGAAGAGCTCGAATACGTGCTCAACAAGGCCGACGTCGAGCTGCTGATCTACGAGGATCTCTTCGCCGAGAAGGTCCGCGCGGTCCTGCCGAAATGCCCAAAGATCCGCCATTCGATCGAGCTCGGCCCGGCGTTCCACGATTTCATCGCGGGCGAGAGCGCGGACGAACCGGATATCGCGCTCGACGAGCGCGACGCGTTCTGCATGACCTACACCGGCGGCACCACGGGCCTTCCCAAGGGCGTGCTGGCGAGCCACCGGGCGCGCGCGGTGACCGCGCACACGGTGATGGTCGAGGAGCATATCGACGAGCGCGACACGGTCGGCATCGTCACGCCGATGTTCCATATCGCGGCGCTCAACATCATGTTCCAGCCCGCGATCCTGGCGGGTGCGACGACGACGCTGCTGTCCAAGTGGGAACCGGCGGACTTCGCGAAGATGGTGCGCGACACGCAGATGACCGCGAACTTCATGGTGCCGACCCAGGCCGGCATGGTGATGCAGGACCCGGGGTTCGACGCGTCCGACTACGCCACCTGGCGCAAGGTCTCTTTCGCCGGCGCGCCGATGCCGGACTGGGTGCAACGCGCATTCTTCGAGAAGCTGCCCGACGTGAAACTGACGCAGATTTACGGTCAGTCGGAGATGGGCGTCATCGCGGTGCTGCCGCACTGGCACCTGCCGGAACGGCTCGGCTCGGTCGGCCGACCCGCCTACAACGTCGACATTACCTGCGTCCGGCCGGACGGCACGCCGGTCGAACCCGGCGAGATCGGCGAGATCGTCTCCAGGGGCGACAATCTGATGACCGAGTATTACGGCGAGCCGGAGCAGACCGCGAATTTCTTCAAGCTGGGCGACGGCTGGGGCTGGTCGGGCGACGTGGCGACGGTCGACGAGGAAGGGTTCTACACGCTGGTCGACCGGTCGAAGGACATGATCATCTCGGGCGGCGAGAACGTCTATCCGAAGGAGATCGAGGACGCGCTCTACGAGCACGACGCGGTCGGCGAATGCGCCGTGTTCGGCATCCCCGACGAAAAATTCGGCGAGGTGCCGGCCGCCTATATCGCCCTGAAACAGGGCATGGCGGCGAGCGAGGAAGAAATCGTCGAGCACTGCGCGACGCGGCTCGCGCGGTTCAAGCGGCCGCGGCTGGTGAAGTTCGTCGACGATTTCCCGAAGACGCCGATCGGCAAGATCCAGAAGAATTTCCTCAAGGACCCGTACTGGGAGGAAAGGGAGAAGAAGATATGAGCGACCGTTACGCGTCCTACGAGCGGCTGAAATTCGACCGGCCAGCCGACCGGATCCTGCGCATCACGATGGAGATGCCGGGCCGGCTCAATGCCGCCGACACCGTGATGCACGACGAGCTCGGCCGCGTCTGGAAGGACGTCGAGGCGGATCCCGACATTTCCGTCGCGATCCTGCGCGGCGCGGGCGATGCGTTCTCCGCCGGCGGCGACTTCGACATGATCGAGGAGATGATCGACGACTTCCAGGTCCGCGCCCGCGTCTGGAAGGAGGCGCGCGACCTCGTCTACAACGTCATCAACTGCTCGAAACCGATCGTCAGCGCGATGCACGGCCCCGCCGTCGGCGCAGGCCTCGTCGCCGGGCTGCTCGCGGATATCTCCATCGCCGCGAAGACGGCGCGCATCATCGACGGGCACACGCGCCTCGGCGTCGCCGCCGGCGATCACGCCGCCATCGCCTGGCCGCTGCTGTGCGGCATGGCGAAGGCGAAATACTACCTGCTGCTGTGCGAGCCGATGTCGGGCGAGGAGGCGGAGCGCATCGGCCTCGTCTCGATGTGCGTCGACGACGACAAGCTGCAGGACACCGCCGTCGAGGTGGCGCAGAAGCTCGCGCGCGGCGCGCCGTCGGCGATCCGCTGGACCAAGTACGCGCTGAACAACTGGCTGCGCATGATGGGGCCGAACTTCGATACGTCGCTGGCGCTCGAATTCCTCGGCTTCACCGGGCCGGAGGCCAAGGAGGGCCTCGCCAGCCTGCGCGAGAAACGCCGGCCCGATTTCGATCCGAACACCACGGTATAGGGTGCCGAGCATGACGAAGGTCTATGGAGAATTCGATCAGGAAACGCTCGACAACGAGTACCTGATCTCGAAGACGGTGCCGGACATCGGGCCCTTCATTGCGGACTATGGCCGGTTGAGCGAGGAGGCACGTGCGACGCTGACCTGCCGCGAAGACGTCGCCTACGGCGACCATGCCGACGAAGTGATCGACATATTCCCCGCCGGCGAGGGAACGCCGATCTTCTTTTTCATCCACGGCGGCTACTGGCGGATGCTGAGCCACAAGGAATCGTCCTTCATGGCGCCCGCCTGCGTCGAAAAGGGCGTTTCGGTCGTCGCGGTCAACTATTCGCTGACGGGCTCGGGCGCGACCATCGACCGGATCGTCGACCAGTGCCGCCGCGCCCTCGCCTGGACCTGGAAGAACGCCGAAAGCTTCGGCGGCGACCCGTCGCGCATCTTCGTGTGCGGATCGTCGGCAGGCGGGCACCTTACAGGCATGATGGTGGCGGGCGGCTGGCACGACGAATACGGCGTGCCGGCCGACATCGTCCGCGGGGCCGTGCCGCTGAGCGGCATCCACGATCTCGAACCGCTCCAGCTGTCCTGCATCAACGACTGGGCGGCGCTCGACGTCGACGGCGCGCTGCGCAACAGCCCGGTGCGCCACCTGCCGGATGCCGGTTGCCCGCTGATCGTTTCCTACGGTCATTCGGAAACGTCGGAGTTCAAGCGCCAGAGCAACCTGCTGGCCGACGCCTGGACAGCGCGCGGCTGGCAGGCCGACTGCTTCGAGCACCCGACGCGCAACCATTTCGACATCGTCTTCGACCTGTGCGATCCGAAAAGCCTGCTCGGCGCGAAGGTCTTCGGCATGATGGGCGCCTGACCCCGAGGTGACTTGGGCGTGAAGCTTCCCCTCGTCTACGTAGCGACCGGCGTCATGCTGCTGCAGCAGGCGCTGTCGACCATGGCGGGCCTGACACTGCCGGTCCTCGTGCCGCCCATCGCTGAAGAGACCGGACTGAGCCCGAGCCTGATCGGGCTCTACGTTCCGATCCTCTATGCCGGCGCGATGCTGTCGTCGGTGATGGCGGGGGGGTTCATGCTCCGCTACGGCGCGCTGCGCACCAGCCAGATATGTCTGCTTCTGACGGGGCTCGGCCTGACGAGCAACGCGGGCGGCGACCTGATCTGGTTCGCGCTCGGCGCGATCGTCGCCGGCTTCGGCGGCGGACCGTCGACGCCAGCGAGCTCGCAGATTCTCGCCCGCTACACGCCGCGGGAAAAGGCGCCGCTGATCTTCTCGATCAAGCAGACGGGCGTCCCCGTCGGCGGCATGTTCGCGGGCGTCCTGCTGCCGATCTACGTCTCCGCGTTTGGCTGGCGCGGCGCGCTCATCTGCGCCGGGCTGATGTCGTTCGCCTTCGTGATCCTGGTCCAGCCGCTGCGCGCCGAATTCGATTCGGACCGCGAGCCGGGCCGTCCGCTGAAGTTCGGCGACGTGCGCGGCACGCTGACCATGGTGTTCCGCGATCCGCGTATTCGTGAACTCGCGCTGTCGATCTTCACCTTCACCGGCTTGCAGCTCGCCTTCGCCTCGTTCTTCGTCTCGTTCCTGTCGGTCGGGCTCGGCTGGACGCTGGCGGAGGCCGGCTTCGCTTATTCCGTCGCCATGGTGTTCGGTATCGGCGGCCGCATCTTCTGGGGATGGGTCGGCACACGCTTCGTCGCACCGTTGCCGTTGCTCGGCGGGCTGGGCATCTTCATGGGGCTCGCGATGGGCGCGATGGCTTTCGTCGACCAGAGCTGGAGCCGATATGCCGTGTGGACGGCCGCTGCCTGTTTCGGGCTGAGCGGCATCGGCTATCAGGGCGTCCTGCTGGCAGAGATTGCGCGCATTGCGCCGCCGGGCATGGCGGGCGTGGTGACCGGCGGGACGGTCTTCTTCGCCTTCGCGGGCATGATCCTGATGCCGGCTGCCTATGGGCTGATCCTGTCGCTCGGCGGCGGTTACAGCCTGGCCTTCGCGATCCTGGGCGTGCCGTCGCTGGTGGCGGGCGGCATGCTGTTCCGCACCGTCCGGCGAAACGCTAAGCTGCGAACTTGAAAAGAGTAATTTAGCGGGAGGACCCATGGGCCGCGTAAGAACGACAATCGCCGGCAGCCTGCCGAAACCGCAATGGCTGGCCGAGCCGGAAAAGCTGCGCGCGCCGTGGCGGCTCGAGGGCGCGGCGCTGGCCGAAGGCCTGGACGATGCCGTCGCGTTGTGGCTCGACGCGCAGGACGATGCGGGCATCGACATCGTCACCGACGGAGAACAGCGCCGCCGCCATTACATCTGGGGCTTCATCGAGCATCTCGGCCGGGTCGATTTCGACGACCCGGGCATGAAACGCAGCCGCGGCCAGCGCTATTCCGCCGAGACGCCCGCGCCGAAGGTGCTGGAGGAATGGACCTGGTCGCAACCGGTCCTGCTGGAAGCGCTGCGCTACGCCAAGGGCCGCACCGACCGTCAGGTAAAGGTGACGCTGCCCGGCCCGATGACGGTCGCGGATTCGGTCTACGACGAGGTCGGCGGGCGGTCGGACGCGGATTTCGCCGCGGCCTATGCCAAGCTGCTCAACAAGGAGGCCCGCGCGCTGTCCGCGGCGGGCGCGGACGTCATCCAGATCGACGAGCCGTGCTTCAACATCTACACCGACGAGGTGAAGGACTGGGGCCTCGCCGTGCTCGAGCAGGCCTTCGAAGGCGTGACCGCGAAACGCGCCGTCCATATCTGCTACGGCTACGGCACCGAGGTCGTCCTCAACTGGAAGAACGCCAACCAGGACTGGAGCCACTACAACGCGACGCTGCCCTTGATCGCGGAAAGCTCCATCGACCAGGTCAGCATCGAATGCGCCGCCTCGGGCGTCGATCTCGCGGTGCTCCACTGCCTCGCCGACAAGGAGGTGATGGTGGGCGTCATCGACGTCGGCACGGAAACGGTCGAGACCGCCGACGTGGTGGCGGACCGCATCCGCCACGCGATGGAGCACGTGAAGGCGGACAACCTGATCGCCTGCACCGATTGCGGCATGGTCCCGCGCAGCCGTTTCTCGGCCGCGGGCAAGCTGCACGCGCTCGCCCTGGGGGCGGCGCTGGTGAACCGCGAGATGGAAGGCTAGCGGGCCGGTACCGCAACAAAAAAGCGGCGCCCGGAGGCGCCGCGTTGATTTGGGGTGTGGCCAACCCGCCAATTACAATCTCAGCCGGCTGAAACTGTTTGGCCTCCAGGCGGGGGCCATTCGGGCCGCATCGGGAAGCGGGATCAGACCCTTGTCCGCGAGGTAGCCTTCCGGACCCCACGCCTTTTCGGCGGTGAACTCGGCGACGTATTCCTTGATGCCCGGAACGACGCCGACATGCGCGTTCTTGACGTAGAAGTACATCGACCGCGACACCGGATACTTGCCGGACGCGATGGTCTCGAATTCGGGCGCGGTGCCGTTCACGATGCTGCCCTGGATCTTGTCGGCGTTCGAATCGAGGAACGAGAAGCCGAAAATGCCGAACGCGTTCTTGTTGGCGACGAGCTTCTGGATGATCAGGACGTCGTTTTCGCCGGCCTCGATGAAGGCGCCGTCTTCGCGAATGCCGTGACAGACGGCCTTGTACTTCTTCTTGTCCGACTTCTTCATTGCCTTGATGCCGGAAAACGCCTTGCAGCCGCCTTCCATGGCGAGCTCGACAAAGGCGTCTCGCGTGCCGGACGTCGGCGGCGGGCCGAGGACCTCGATCTTCTGCTTGGGCAGAGACGCGTCGATCTCGTTCCACATCTTGTACGGGTTCGGCTTGAGCTGCGAACCGTCGGCGTTGGCCGGCACGTCCTTGGCGAGCGCCAGGAACAGCTGCTTCAGCGAGATCTTCATCTGCGGAGCGGACTTGGAGTTGGCGATGACGATGCCGTCGAAGCCGATCTTCACCTCGGTGATCTTGGTCACGCCGTTCTTGGCGCAACGCTCGACCTCGGACTTCTTGATCCGGCGCGAGGCATTGGTGATGTCGGGGTGCTGGACGCCGACGCCGCCGCAGAACAGCTTGAGGCCACCGCCTGAGCCGGTGCTCTCGACGACGGGGGTCTTGAAGTTTGTGGTCTTGCCGAACTGTTCGGCAACGGTGGTCGAGAACGGGAACACGGTCGAAGACCCGACAATGCGGATCTGGTCGCGCGCCTGCGCCGACGCTGCCATCGCAACGGACGCCGCCGCCGCAATCGCGAGAATTCGAGTGGTTTTCATAACGCCTCCAGTGGAGAATTCGGGAAGTCTCGGGAGACGAGATATTCTGCCATCCCGCCACGCCGGTCGGCGCCAATCGCCGACGACGCCAAAATAAGAACGGCGCGCGATAGTAATATGACGGTTAAATTACATTTTTGTGACGCCGGGCACGGGGGGCGGATTTGCGGTTCCGGACGGCGAAAAAGGCGACGCCGAGCGCCAGAAACGCGACTGTCACCGGCGCGGGCATTGCGGTGACCGCCGCGGGCGGCAGGATTTCGTTGAAATCGACGAGATCGTTGACGGAGAGCAGCAGGCCCGGCGCGGAAACCAGCGGTGCGAGATAATCCTGAAGGTCCGTGATCAGGGGATCGAACGTGACGACCGACAACGAGATATCGTCACTCCGGATCGCCTGCAGCGTATCGGATTCGAAGATCGTCGCCCCGCCGCTGGCAATGACGGGATAATGGCCCGACGTGATGCTGCCGTCCGTCAGCAGGAAGATGAACCTGTTCGTGGAGATGTTGGGCGAGGTCTGGAAGGTATTGTAGGCGAGCGTCAGCGCCTCATCCGTCCAGGTGAAGCCCCCCCGGAAGTCGGCGGGGCCCATGCCGCCGATAAACGCATCGAGGCTCGCCTTGTCCTGCGCCCCGGGCACCGGGTTGCCGGTATAAAAGTCCGTCGACGGCGTGCCGGTTCCGTAGACGAGGTTCATCCGGTTCGCTGCCGCAACCTGGGCGACGCTCTGCGAGGCGCTTCCGCCCGAGAAATTGATGATGCCGTAGGCGTTGCTGCCGTCGGCCCGATGGGTCTGGTCGACGAAATTCCGGACCCAGTCGATCGACGACTGCCATTTCGCGTAGCCCGTATCGAACATCGATCCCGACGAATCCATCAGAAACAGGATCTCGTTCTGCACGGGCGCCGCCTGCGCCGGCGCCGGCCAAGCCAGAACCGCGGTCACGGCCGCAGCGAGAATTTTCTTCATGTCGAGGACCCTACCCGGGAAGACAACTGAAACGGAGTGGCACAACACCGGCGGCGGTATCGGCGCGCCAGCCGGATTGCGGTTTATCGATCCGAATATCGGCGCTAACGGGACAACGAGCCGCGGGAGGCTGGCGCCTGGCAGCCACGTCTAGTCGGCGCCGCCGGTCAGCCGTGCCGTGAACTGCCGGTCCCGCGACCGGGGGCCGAGCCAGATATCGAAGAAGAAGCGGCCGAAGGCCGGGTCGTCGATGCGCCCGGCGAGGGCGCCGTTGACGTAGAACAGGGTGCGTCCGTCGGCTGTTCGGATGCCGGCGATCGAATCGCCGTCGCCGACGTCGGGAACGATCGCGCCGAGCGACGAGCGCCAGCCCGCGATGGCCTTTTCCGGCGCACCGAGACGTCGAAGCTCCTCGGCGGTGGCGTCGACGATGGCGGACGATTTGATATCGCGCCGGTAGGTGAGCGTCAGCATGAGGGGGGCGTCTCGCCGGAAAACGCCGCCGGGCGCAACCAGCTGGGCGTCGTAGAGCGTCCAGAAGAGATAGTTGTAGCTCGCGGTGCCGACCCGCGCGGGTTCCCCGAAATACTGCGCGGCAAGATCGATGCCGGCGGAAGAGCCGGCCGCCCGCGCCGTCCCGCCGGCCGCCGCGGAGAGAACGCAAAAGGCGGCGAGGAGCGCGCGCGTGTGCCGTGCAACTGCAAGACCGGGGATCATGCCGTGGATACGCGCATAACGCCGGTGTGGATTTCGGTGTCGATCCTGGAAGAAGAATGGTGCCGCTGAGGTGACTCGAACACCTGACCCACGCATTACGAATGCGTTGCTCTACCAACTGAGCTACAGCGGCACCGGGGCAATTGCTGCGCGCGAAGAGATAGCGCCTAACACAGGCACAGACAAGTATCTGAAACGCGTAGCCGAAAGGTTAAGCGCGCGACGACCCCGGCGGCGGGACATCGGGCGGTGGGACGACAAGGTCGTCGTCCTCGCCGGCGTCGATGGCGGGGCCGCGGGCGAGAAAGGACGGCATCGCGCCGGAGGTTCCGGAATCGCCGTCCTCCGGCAAGCCGTCGGCAGACGGCATGTCGAGAGCCCGACTGCGCGAGGGTGTCGCCCAGTACAGCGTGCCGAGCGCGCCGCAGGCCGGGCATAGCGGATCCCACGCATCGCTCTGCGTGCCGCAGTCGCGGCACAGCCACGCAGGATCGGACGGCGCCGCCGCGGCCCGAACGAGCCATTCGCGGGTCGCCGCGCCGTCGCCGAACTCGCGCTCCTCCAGCTCCGCCATCAGGCGGCAGACGCGGACCGGCGGATCGTTCTCGGCGACCTTCTTGAGGTGGTTGCGCGCCTCGCCCCACAGCTCCGCGTCGAGCGCGGCGCGGGCAAGCGCCAGGTGGCTTTCGGCATGATCGGGATTGGCGACCAGCAGCTTTTCAAACCGCTTCACCCGCTTGAGCGGCTCCTTGGCGGAATCCGCGTCGCCGTAAAGCTGCGCGAGCCGCGGATGCGGGGTCCGTGCCCATGCCGCCTCGATCTGGCGCGCGGCCTGGCGCCCCTTCCCGTCGCGCATCAACAGCTCGACGGTGCGGATCGTCGCAGGCAGATGATCGGGGGCGAGCGAGCTGGCGCGTTTGGCGTATTTCAGCGCTTCGGCCGCATCGCCCGATTGCGCAACGTCGTCGCTGCAGCCCAGCAACACCGCGGCGCGGCGATCGCGCACCTCTTCGGCGCCCAGCGCCTTGCGCTTGACCGCCTCGTCCAGCGTCGTCAGGGCGGCGCGCCACTCGCCCTGCCGGACCTGCAGGTCGAACATCGTGCTGAGCACCCACGGCGTCTTGGGCTGGAGCTGATAGGCGCGCTTGGCGTAGTCGAGCGACGCCGGCCGGTCGCCCTCGCGCTGCGCCTGCATCAGGAGGCCCCTCAGTCCGAGAAAGGCGGTTTCCTCGCGCTCGAGCATGGCGGTGAAATATCGCTTGGCCGCTTCCTCGTCGCCGTTGAGCTGGGCGGCCTGCGCGGAGAGCAGCATCGTCAGCGGCGGTTCGTTGAGAAGCACGTCCGCGCGCCGCGCCTGGCGGCCCGCTTCCGCGGCGTCGCCCGCCGCGACCGCGACCATGCCGTGGGTCAGCGCCCGGTAGCCGCG
>JAYPTI010000092.1:0-13128 GCA_038133505.1 Alphaproteobacteria bacterium | reverse complement strand
GACGACCTCGGCGATCACGCTCTACCAGAAATTCGCCGGGTTCGATCCGGACGGGAAAGCGACGCGCGAACCGCTTCTCGACCTCCGGGCCGTCGCGCAGGACGTTCCGAACCGGCGCTGATGCGCCGCGCCGCCGTCAAACGGGCCGATGCCTCTCCCGGATCGCGGGGGCTGTCTCCAGAAACCGGGTGGCCTGCACCCACCATGCGGGGCGCGCCGCCGCCAGTCCTTCGGCTGCCGCCTTAGCCGCGTCGACTGTTTCGTACAGTGCGAAACAGGTGCCGCCGCTTCCGGACAGGCGGGCGATGCCGCACCCGGGAGTCCCCTCCAACGCAGCGATGACGTTGCCGATGGCGGGCGAAACGGACCGCGCTGCGTCGGCAAGGTCGTTCCGCGTCCCGCGGAGCAGTTCGATAAGATCGGAAAAGGACGACGTCGGCCTCCAGGCAGCCGGGTCGGGGTCGGAAAAGCCGCCCGGTCGCGCGGCGAAGACGGCAGGGGTGGACACCCCCTCACCCGCGTTCGCGAGGACGACGCCGCACGCGGGCAACGGACCCAGGGGATCGATCGAGTCCCCGATCCCGCCGACGCGGGCGGGTGCCGAACGCAGACAGACGGGAACGTCAGCGCCCAGTTCGACGGCGAGCCCGGTCGCGACCTCTTCAGGCACGCTCCACAGACGCGCGAGCAGCCTGAGCGCCGCCGCCGCATCGGCAGAGCCGCCGCCGATGCCGGAAGCGACCGGCAGCCGTTTGTCGAGGGATAGCCTTGCGCCGCCTGCGACTGCCCCGGCGTCGCGCAGGGCACGTGCCGCGCGCAGGACGAGATTGTCCTCCCGGTCGCCGATCAGCGTTTCGGCGAAGGGGCCGGATATATCCAACGTCAGATCGTCGCCGGGCGAGACCGATAGCCTGTCGCCGACACCGGCGAACGCAATCGCGCTGTCGAGCAGGTGATAGCCGTCGTCGCGGCGGCCGACGACATGGAGAAACAGATTGATCTTCGCGGGGGCGTCGAGCGAGAGGCGCGTATCCCGATCCGTCGCAGACATGTGCGCGGTCTCAGCTGTCCCTTTCGGCGCGTCCGGCGGGAAGTCCGTCGCGGAGCTTTTTCTCGATACCGGGGATATGTTCCGCATCGGGCTTGAGCGCCAGCGCCCGCATCCACTGGAAGCGGGCCTCGTTGCGGCGGCCGACCCGCCAGTATGCATCGCCGAGATGATCGTTGATCGTCGGGTCCTGCGGCCGCAACTCGACGGCGCGCTCAAGCCGCTCGACCGCGCCATTGAAGTCGCGAAGGCGATACAGCACCCATCCGAGACTGTCGACGATGTAGCCGTCGTCCGGACGCAGCTCGACGGCGCGTTCGATCATGCGCCGCGCCTCCTCGAGATTTATCCCCTGATCCACCCAGGAATAGCCGAGATAGTTCAGGACGTAGGGCTGCTCGGGATTGAATTCGAGCGCCTTCCGGAAATCCTGCTCGGCCCGCGGCCAGCGATTGGACCTTTCCAGCGATATCCCGCGCGAATAGAGAAGCGTCCAGTGACGCTGGTCGATATCCCCGATCACCTTGAACGCGCGGTCGTAGGCGTCGACGGATTCGTCGTAGCGCTTTTTCGACCGGAAGATGTCGCCGAGGCTGACCAGCGGATCCGGCCGGTCGGGAAACTCGGCGGCTAGTTTCCGGAGGAGCACGATCGCATCTTCGTCGCGATCCATCGCCTCGAAGTTGCCGGCAATCCGCAGCTGCGCCGACCAGTAGAGCGGCGAGGCAGGCGCGATCTTGCCGTAAACGGCGGCGGCATCGGCATGCCGATCCATCGATTCCAGAAGGCCCGCGACAAGCATGTCCGCAAGATCGAACTCGCCGCGCAGATAGGTCGCCAGGCGGCCGTAGATCAGCGCGAGCTGCGCCGAATTTTCGCGCGTCATCGTGCTTGCGATATTGAACAGCGCCTCTGCGATGCCCTCCTGCGGCGTCGCAACGAGAAGCGGCGGTTTTTCGCCCTTCTCCAGCCGCTTCAAGGCAGGCTGGAGCACGACGGAATCGGGGTTCTCGCCGAGGTAGGACTGATAGAGTGCCCTAGCTTTGTCCGTATCGCCCGCAACCTCGTAGTGCCGCCCGAGCCCCTGGACGACCCGCAGCGTCGCACGCCGCGCGTTGTCGCGCGCGAGTTCGTAGTGCCCAACCGCGTCGTCGCTCCGCCCGGCGAGATCCGACACGAGGGCCGCGTGAAGTTCGTAGAGGACGCGAAGGCCGGATTGACCCTTCAGCGGTTCCAGCGCGGCGATCGCCTCGGCCCCGCGACCGAGACCGACCAGCGTCCAGGCCTGCAGCAGCGGCTTCATGAAACCGCTGAAACCGCGATCGGGGAACTTCCCGAGTTCGGCTTCCGCGGTCGCGAAGTCGCCCCGCTTGATTGCGCCGACCACAAGCGCAAGCCGGGCGATGGGCGTATTGCCCTCCCGATCGACGATGAGGCGCGCCATGGCGACGGCATCGTCGACGTTGCCGTCGGAAATTTTCGCGATGAACGCCCGCCGCAGCAGCGGCGTATCCGTCGGATCGACTTCGAGCGCCCGTTTCAGAAGATCGGACGCGGCGGAAAAGTCCCGGTTCTTCATGGCGTAGCGGCCGGCAAGATAGTTGCCGAACCCGGACGCCCCGGCCAGCAGGGGCTTGCCCCCGGGCGCGGCGCCAACCGAGTCCGCGACGATGGAATTGAGGACCGGCGTTTCTCCGGAATCCGCCGACGTGCCGCAGCCGGACGTCGCGATCAGAGCCGCCATAGCCGCAATCAGCGCTTTGTTTGGGAACCCGGTCCCAAGGTCCATGACGTACCTGCTCCGTCGTTGCTGCCTGCCCGCGCCGGGCCGGGCCGGCGGATTTCTCCCGGAAACCCGCGAAAAGCCCGGAACCGCTCGCGGCCCGGGCCCAACCGGCGCTGTCCTGTTTATATAGGATTTTCCCACAAACAGTTAAACGCAAGATGACGTACTCGTGACGACGGGCTCCCGATCCGGAAACCGGGCCGGTCACATGTTGGGGTAGTTCGGCCCGCCGCCGCCTTCGGGAACAACCCAGTTGATGTTCTGGGTCGGGTCCTTGATGTCGCAGGTTTTGCAGTGAACGCAGTTCTGGGCGTTGATCTGCAGCCGCGGGTTCGAGCCGTCGTCCTCGCGGAAGATCTCGTAGACGCCGGCGGGACAATAGCGCTGCTCGGGCGCGTCGTAGAGCGCCAGATTGACGCTGATCGCCTTGTCGGGATCGGCCAGCTTGAGATGGGCGGGCTGATCCTCTTCGTGATTGGTATTTGAGATGAAGACCGACGACAGGCGGTCGAAACTCACCTCGTTGTCGGGCTTCGGATATTCGATTTTGGGCGCGTCCGCGGCCTTTCGCAGACGGTCGTGATCGGAATGCTGCCGGAAGGTCCATGGCGCGCGCCCGCGGAACAGATAGGTATCGATCGCGGAGTAGATCAGCCCGCCCCACAACCCCCAGCGGAACGACGGGCGAATGTTGCGGACGCGCCGCAGCTCGTCCCATACCCAGCTCGCCTTGAGCGCCGTCTCGTAGGCCGTCGCCTCGGCCGGGCCGTCCTCTTCGCCGAGCGCGGCGAACACCGCTTCGGCGGCAAGCATGCCGGACTTCATCGCGGTATGGCTGCCCTTGATCTTGGGGACGTTGAGGAAGCCGGCCGCGCACCCGACCAGGACGCCGCCCGGAAAGGTGAGCTTCGGCACGGACTGGAAGCCGCCCTCGTTGATCGCGCGCGCGCCGTAGGCGATGCGGCGTCCGCCCTCGAACGTCGGGCGCACCGCGGGATGAGTCTTGAAGCGTTGGAACTCATCGAACGGGCTCAAATGCGGATTGGTGTAGTCGAGCCCGATCACGAAACCGACGGCGACCTGGTTGTCTTCGAGGTGATAGAGGAACGATCCGCCGTAGGTCGACGTGTCGAGCGGCCAGCCGATCGTGTGCACGACGCGCCCCGGATGGTGCTTCTCCGGGTCGATCTCCCACAGCTCCTTGATGCCGATGCCGTAGGTCTGCGGGTCGACCCCGTCGCGGAGGCCGAACGTTTCGAACAGGGTCTTTGTCAGAGAGCCGCGGCAGCCCTCGGCGAAGATCGTCTGGCGGGCGTGAAGCTCGTAACCGGGCTGGTAGTTGGCCGTCTGCTCGCCGTCCTTGCCGATCCCCATGTCGCCCGTCGCGACGCCCTTCACGCTGCCGTCGTCGCGGTACAGGACCTCCGCCGCCGCGAAGCCCGGGAACACCTCGACCCCCATCCCCTCCGCCTGTTCGGCGAGCCAGCGGCAGACGTTGCCGAGGCTGACGATGTAGTTGCCGTGGTTGTTCATCTGCGGCGGCGTCGGCAGCGTGATGGCGCCGGTCTTCGTCAGGAGCTGGAACTTGTCCTGGGCAACCGGCGTGTTGAGCGGCGCGCCCCTCTCCTGCCAGTCGAGAAACAGCTCGGCGAGCGCTCGCGGCTCCATCACCGCACCGGATAGAATGTGAGCGCCGGCTTCCGACCCCTTCTCGAGCACGCAGACGGAAATCTCGCGACCGGCCTCCTCGGCGAGCTGACGCAACCTGATCGCGGCGGCGAGCCCGGACGGCCCGGCGCCGACGATCACGACGTCGAATTCCATCGATTCCCGTTCCATGTCGCGCTCCGTATTTGCCTTTCACGTGTATAGCACGGCGCTCCGGCATATCCACAAATGCCGGATTCGGGTAGGTTCGGGTCATGAGCGAAGCAACCCTCTCGGGCGACGATCGGGACCTCGCGCGGCGGGCGCTGCTGGCGTGGTACATCGATGCGGGTGCCGACGAAACGATCGGCGATGTGCCGGTCGACCGCTTCGCGTCCGCCCCCGAAACGTCGCTTGTTCCCGCCGCCTCGGCCGAACCGGAAAGCCGTGCCCTCCGTGCGCCGCATCTCGTCGCGGAAATGCAGCAGGGCCTCGCGCCGGGCGCGCCCGCGAGCGCGACGCCGCCGCTGCAGTCCCGTTCCGCCGCTGTCCAGACCGCCCAGGAAATTGCTGCTGCCGCGTCTACGCTCGACGAGCTGCGCGCCGCATTCGAGGCCTTCGACGGCTGCCCGCTGAAGGAGACGGCCACGAACTTCGTGTTCGCGGACGGCACTCCTGGCACCAACCTGATGTTCATCGGCGAAGCGCCGGGCGCGGAAGAGGATCGCCAGGGCCTGCCCTTCGTCGGGCCCGCGGGACGGCTGCTCGACAAGATGCTGGAAGCGATCGGGCTCGACCGGACGCAGACCTATATAAGCAACATCCTGCCTTGGCGGCCGCCTGGAAACCGCAATCCGACCGATGCCGAAATCGCGGCCTGCCTGCCGTTTCTCGAACGTCACATCGCTCTCGCGAGCCCGAAGATTGTCGTCCCCGTCGGAGGAACCGCGGCCAAGACCCTGTTGCGCCGGCAGGAAGGCATCATGCGGCTGCGCGGCCGCTGGCTGACCTACGATTCCGGCTCCGGCGTTTCGGTGCCGGCGCGGGCGCTGCTGCACCCCGCGTACCTGTTGCGGCAACCAGCGCAGAAGCGCGAAACGTGGCAGGACCTGCTTGAAATACGCCGCCGACTCTCCGAACTTGCCGACTGACCGCCTTGGCGGCCGCGAAGGCCGTTAACCTTTCTTGCCGGTGCGGCGCGGTTCGTTTATTAACGAAATAACAGAAAATTAACCGCGTTCCGTCCAATAGTCCCGCACATGCAGGGGAATAGATTGAAGAATCAACGACTTGTTCGCGCGTTTGGACTCGGTCTCGCGATCGTATCTCTGGCGGCCTGGCACGGACCGGCCGGCGCGGAAGCGCCCGAAGAGAAGGTCGAAGCGGCGGCGCAGGTGCCCGAAATCCTGTCGCCTTCCGACCGCGCGCGTTACCGCGAAATCTTCGACGTCCAGGAACGCGGCGACTGGCGGGCTGCCGACCGGCTCATCCGCAAGCTCGACGACAGGATCCTCATGGGTCACGTCCTCGCCCAGCGCTATCTCCATCCGACGCATTACCGCTCCCGCTACGGCGAGCTCGCCGCGTGGATGAAGGAGTACGCGGATCATCCCGACGCACGCCGCATCTACAATCTCGCGCGCACGCGGAAGCCGATCAAAGCGCGCGCGCCGGTCCGGCCGGACAAGCGCTTCTTCCCCGCATACGAAACCGCGGCGATCATCGAACACAGCGGCTACCGGGCGGTCCACAGCGCCGAAAAGCAGATCGTCTCGCAGGTCCGGCGCATGGTCTGGCGCCGCGAGCTGACGTCCGCCGGCAAGTACATCGCCAGAAAGGACATCGCCCGCAAACTCGGCCCGACAGGTCTCGAACTGGCGCGGACGCACATCGCATCTGGCTGGTTTTTCCACGGCGACAGCAAGATCGCTTATCGGGACGCGAACCTCGCCGCCAAACGGGCAGGAACGAAGCTGCCCTACGCCCACTGGATAGCGGGTCTCTCCGCCTTCCGCCTCGGCGATTACGTCTCCGCGGCCGATCATTTCGAAGCCGTCACGCAGTCGAGCGACGTGAGCGGCTGGGATCATGCCGCAGCGGCCTTCTGGGCGGCACGCGCGAACATGACGGGCAAGCGTCCGGAGCGCGTGAACCGTTTCCTGCGAATGGCGGCCGAAGAACCGCACACCTTTTACGGCATCGTCGCGCGCCGCTGGCTCGGCGACACTTCGCCGTTCGACTGGACGCCACCGCGGCTTACGCCGGATCGGCTGACGATGGTGACGGACCTCAATGCCGGGCGCCGCGCACTGGCGCTTCTCGAAGCGGGAATGACGAGACGCGCCGAACGCGAACTCCGTTTCCTCGCCCACACCGGAGATCCGAAGCTGACGGAAGCCCTCGTGGCGATCGCCGACCGGGAATCGCTGCCCATGGTCTCGCTGCGTGCAGGTCTCGCGCTTCCCGAAAGCGAGAAAGTCGCCCGCACGCCCGCCCTCTATCCGGTCCCGAACTGGAAGCCGAAGGAAGGCTTCACCGTCGACAGGGCGCTGATATTCGCCTTCATGCGTCAGGAATCGGCGTTCAATGCCCGGGCCAAGAGCTCGGCCGGCGCGCGCGGTCTGATGCAGCTCATGCCGGCAACGGCTGGCTTCATCGCCCAGAAGCGTTTCAGCGGCCGCAGCCGGAACCAGCTCTACGACCCGGCGCTGAACATGTCGCTGGGCCAGAAATACATCCTCCACCTGATGGAGAACGATCACATCAAGGGCGATCTGCTGCTGGTCGCGGCCGCCTATAACGGCGGACCCGGTAACCTCAAGAAATGGCAGCGCCGCGCGGAGCGGAACGACTATGCCGATGCGCTGATGTTCATCGAGAGCATCCCCGCGCGCGAGACCCGCATCTTCATCGAGCGCGTGCTTTCGAACCTCTGGATGTACCGGGAGCGCCTCGGCGAACCGTCGCCTTCGCTCGACGCGCTTGCCGCCGGCGAACGGCCGTTCTACATCGCTGTCGACGGCGCGAAAGGCGTCTTGGCGGAGGATCTGAGGCCCGAAGATGTTCGGAATTAGGGAAGACATCCCGTTCGTCGCGATCAACATCGCGGTGATGACGGTCTCCGATACGCGCACGCTCGCCGACGACAGGTCCGGCGATACGCTGGTCGAGCGGATCGAAAAAGCAGGACATCGCGTCGCCGACCGCATGATCGTCAAGGACGAGCAGGCCGCGATCGTCGCCAAGCTCCGGGAATGGATTGCCGATCCCGACATCGACTGCGTGATCAGCACGGGCGGCACCGGCGTCACCGGCCGCGACGTCACGCCCGAGGCGTTCCACGCGGTCTACGAGAAAGAAGTCGACGGGTTCGGCGAACTGTTCCGGATGCTCTCCTACCAGAAGATCGGCACCTCGACCGTGCAATCGCGCGCCACCGCGGGCGTCGCCGGCGGCACGTATCTTTTCGCGCTTCCCGGCTCCACCGGCGCCTGCAAGGACGCCTGGGACGACATTCTGGTCTACCAGCTGGATATCCGGCACAAGCCCTGCAACTTCGTCGAGCTGATGCCGCGTCTGCAGGAGCACCTCGCGGCTGAGTAGGCGCCGCGTCTCAATCCGCGACGCGCACGCACCTGAAACCGATATAGACGACCGCTATGTCGCGCGGCTTCGACGCGACGTGGTCTTCACGCATTTGCGCCGCGCCGTACCACCAGGACCCGCCGCGCGTGATACGCGCATCGCCGTCGCCGCTATCGACCCATTCCCAGACGTTTGCGCCCATATCGTAGAGACCGTTCACACCGGCGGCGGCCGTGCCGGCGGCCACATGGCCGGACCCGCGCGCGAGAACATCACCATGTTCCCCGCCGCGACGACTGCCGCAATCGCCCAGACAATGCGCGCCGGCAGGGCTCGCGCCGGTCGGGTAGGGATAGCGCGCGCCGCGTCGAAAGGGCGGCGGCGGTGAGATCCGTTGTTCGCGATAGGCGGCCGACGTCCATTCTCCGTCCGTCGGCAGGCGTTTGCCCACCCACCGGCAATAGGCCTGCGCCTCGTCGAAGGTGACGTGAACGGCGGGTTCTTTGTCTGTTGCCGGAACCCCGAAGGGCGAACGCCACGTCCAGCCCTTCTTTTTCGTCCACCCCCCTTCATAGACCAGCCCGCCGCCCGCGCGCTCAGCCGACGTGACGGCGCCGGTCGACGTCACGTATCGGCGGAACTGGCCGACGGTAACTTCGGTACGGTCGATCTCGATTTTCTCGAGCCGCTGCATTTCGCCGATCGGCCCGGCCGAGGCTGCAGCTCCGGAAACGACGGCGCAGCAGATCGCCATAAAAAGATTGCGAAGCATCAAAACGGTTTCGTCTCCCTCGGGAACCCCGGACGTCAAATAGGACGCCCGGACCGGAGAGGTCAAAGTCGGGACTGCCAAAGCCGGTAGGAGGATCCGTCGTCGATGTCATCAAGTTCCTCGAGCAGCTCAATACGCTCGCCCTGCGCATTCGCCATCGAATCCGCGAGCGCTTCCGGCCCGGACCATCGGACGCCTCTGAAGAGACCGGCCGCATCGCACCCGCGGCGCGCGCCGACCAGCCAGTAGCCGCCGTCGGCTGCCGGCCCGAAGACCAGATCTTTCCGGCGCAACGCGTCGAACGCCGCCGCGATATGTCGCGCCGAAACATCCGGGATGTCGCTGCCGACGATCAATGCGGGATCCGGCCCGAACGCCGTGAGCATCCGTTCCATCCGGTCGCCTAGATCGCCGTCTCCCTGCGGCAGTCGCGGGATGGCGTCGGGCCATATCCGGGCGTCGAGAACGGAAGCGTCGGGCGTGACGCCGAGCCATGTCTGCCAGCTTCCGCCGGTCGACAGGCGGCGGCAGAGAGCCGACAGGGTCGAACGATAGAATCGCAATGCGTTTACGGGGCCGATGTCGGCCGCGAGACGACTCTTGACGCGGCCGAGCTGCGGGCGCCTGGCGAAGATCACCGCGTGTTTCATCCGTAAAGCCTTGCGATCGCGCGCGGCGGCACGCCGAGGAAATACAGACAGAGGCAAACGAGGTTTCGGGCCGGCCGCGCCCACCAGCCGTTGCGGCGATAGCGCTCGGCCGACGTGACCGCGGGCGTCTGGAGGAAACGGAGACGGCGCTTTCCGATCCGTCGGACAAGGTCCACGTCCTCCATCAGCGGGATCGGGCGGAATCCGCCGACGGCATCGTAGAAGCGCCGTGAAATAAGCAGCCCCTGATCGCCGTATGGCAGGCCGAACATGCGGGCGCGCCAGCGCGCCAGCCATTCGACGCGACGCGCCGCCGGGCCGGGGTCGTCGAGGACCAGCCGGAATGCCGCCGCTTTTTCCGCATTGTCGGGGACGTCGATAAAAGCCCGGACCTCTTCCGCCCAGCCGGCGCCAAGCGCAGTGTCCGCATGCAGGAACAGCAGCCACGGCTGAGTCGCCCCCGCGGCGCCTGCCGCAAGCTGGTGACCGCGCCCTCTCGGCGCCGTCACCACGTTCGCACCTGCCGCCGAGGCTAGTTTCGCCGTCGCATCAGACGACCCGCCATCCGCCAGCACGATTTCCGGGACGTTCGCCCGCACCGCACCGATCGTCGACGCGATTCGACCGGCGGCATTCAGCGTCGGGATCACGACGGAAACGGGAAGCGGCGGAACCATGACCGCTACATAGCACGGCCGCACCTGTCCGGCGCACCAAAGAAAGTTCTTGTTTTGTTCTATTTTCGGAGTCAGTCTGCGGTCATGCTCGAGCCACCGCAAACCGATTGGGAAGACGACATCCCGTTCCCGGATTCGCCGCGCAAGGGGCGCGGCGCAGTGACCAACCGCACCGGCCGGTTCGAAGGATACGTCGCGGAACCGGTCGCCGACGGCTGGGACAGTTGGGACGAGGATCTGCCGCCGCTGCGAACCACGCTGACGGCTGACGCGACGCGGACGATCATCGCGCGCAACGACTCGCCCGACGTGCCGTTCGACCGCTCGATCAACCCCTATCGCGGCTGCGAGCACGGCTGCGTCTATTGCTTTGCGCGGCCGACGCACGCCTTCCTCGGCCTGTCGCCCGGCCTCGATTTCGAATCCCGGCTTTTCTACAAGCCGGACGCGCCGAGCCTTCTGGAGAAGGAGCTGCGGTCGCCGAAATACGAATGCGACGTAATGGCGATGGGAACCAACACGGATCCCTACCAGCCGGTCGAGCGCGAGCTGATGCTCACCCGCCGCATCCTGGAAGTGCTCGCGGCGCACGACCATCCGGTCGGCATCGTGACGAAGTCGAGCCAGATCGTCCGCGACATCGACATCCTCGCGCCGATGGCGGCAAAGGGGCTCGCCCGGGTCTGCATCTCGATCACCACCCTCGACCGCGGACTCGCGCGAACGATGGAGCCGCGCGCACCGACGCCGGCCCGCCGGCTGGAAACGATAAAGGCTTTGAGCGATGCCGGCATTCCCTGCGGCGTGATGACGGCGCCGCTGATCCCGGTCCTCAACGACCCCGAACTGGAATCGATCCTCGAAGCGGCGACGGCCGCGGGCGCGGACATGGCCGGCTACGTGCTACTGCGCCTTCCGCTCGAGATCAAGGATCTGTTCCGGGAATGGCTGGAGGCGCACTACCCGCTCAAGGCGAAACACGTGATGAACGCGATGCGCGAGACGCGCGGCGGACAGATCTACGATCCGACATACGGTCTGCGGCAACGCGGAACCGGGCCCTACGCGGCGCTGCTGCAGCAGCGTTTCGAGAAGGCCTGCAAGCGGCTGGGACTGAACTACCGCAAGTACCGGCTCGATACGACGAAGTTCAAACGGCCGCCGCGCAAGGGCGATCAGCTGGGGCTGTTCTGACCGCCCTTCTCGCGAAAAATTTCGCTCCGAAACGGAATTTTCGGCGGATTCCCAACGTTTCTTAACATCGCCGTGTTAAGTTGGTTGCGATGGACGCCCACGTGAACCTGACAGGCATGGCGGTCGTCGGGCTAAGCGCGCTGCTCTGCGGCCTGCTGATGGCCCGGCTGCGGCAACCGGCCATCGTGGGCTACATCCTGGCGGGCCTGCTGCTCGGCCCCTCCGCCTTCGGCGTCGTCGCGGATCGCGGACAGATCGGCGGCCTCGCGGAACTCGGCGTTCTCCTCCTCCTTTTCCTGATCGGCATGGAACTGAGCGTCAGGGTCTTCATGGTGACCTGGAAACTGGCGCTCAGCGCGGTCGCGCTTCAGGTCGCGGGCAGCCTTGCCGCCATATTCCTCTGCTCTCTCGTGCTCGGGTTCACCCCGGCGGAGTCCGTTCTCCTCGGGTTCGTCGTCGCGCTGTCAAGCACAGCCGTCGCGATCAAGATGCTGGAAGAAGTCGGCGAACTGCGCACGCGGGCCGGACGCATTACCGTCGCCATACTGATCGCCCAGGATCTCGCCTTCCTGCCGATGCTGATCGTCGTCGAGAACATGGGCGGAGGCTCGTTCGGGATCTGGGCCGCGTTCCAGATTTTCCTCGCCGTCGGCGTCCTCGTCCTCCTCGTCCGCTGGCTGAACGGACGCCGCGTGAACCTGCCGTTCGCGCGCATCGTGATGGGCAACATCGACCTCTCGCCGCTCACCGGGCTGGTCTACTGCTTCGGGTTCGGCGCGGTGTTCGGCCTCGTCGGACTGTCGCCCGCCTACGGGGCGTTCCTTGCCGGCCTCGTCGTCGGCCGGTCGAACCAGCGCGAGCAGATGCTGCATGCCGTCCGGCCGGTCCAGAGCGTGCTGGTGATGGTCTTCTTTCTTTCGGTCGGGCTGCTGATCGATCTGCGCTTCATCGCCGACAATCTCGGCACCGTGCTGACGCTCCTGTTGATCGTCACGCTGTTCAAGACGGCGCTCAATATCGGGATCATGCGCGTGATGGGCGAGAGCTGGCAGCGCGCCTCGCTACAGGGCCTGACGCTGTCGCAGGTCGGCGAGTTCTCGTTCCTGCTGGCGGCGACCGGCCTGTCGGCAGGCGCTATCGGAGAGGAGCAATCGCGCCTCGTCATCGCAGTCACCGTCCTCAGCCTGTCGATCAGCCCCTTGTGGCTGACCAGCGCACGCCGCGTGCACGGGCTCGCCAGCCGTCAGATCGATACGCTGCACGAGCTCGTCGACGCGGCCTACGGCGACGAAGTGAAGGTCGTCCGGCGCGGCTCGCGCCGCTTCGTCGTCGTCACGCTGCTGCTGTGCCGGACCGGCTGGGACAAGGCGGCGACGCGCTTCCCGATCCTGGCCCGCCTTCACAAGCCGCATGGGCGCCGCATCCGGCCGACCCGGCTTCTGCCGCCGCCGGTTGCTGATACGAATGCGAGCGGAGACACCGAAAACGGCAAGGGCGGCGACGACAAGGCGCTGTCGGAACTGGGCGCCCAGGTCCGCGCGGCCGCGGGAGAAGCGGACGGCCGACGGAAAGCCGACCCGGACGACGGAAAGACCGAACCGGGGAATGCCTGACTTCGTCCTGGAGACGGCGCACGGCGGCATCGTCGCGGGCGTCGACGAAGCGGGGCGCGGCCCGTGGGCGGGGCCGGTCGTTGCGGCGGCGGTCATACTTCCGCTGCCGGTGCCGGAGGACCTGCTGAACGGCCTCGACGATTCAAAGAAGCTCTC
>JAYPTI010000091.1:0-13609 GCA_038133505.1 Alphaproteobacteria bacterium | reverse complement strand
CGACAGACGAAATCTTCGACTGGGACGGCAAGCACTGGAAGGGTGAAGGCGTCGTTGCGCTGCCCAAGCCGGCATCCGCGCCGCACATGCCGATGGCGACCGCGACCGATTCCGAGGAAATGATCCGGATTTCCGGCGAACGCGGCTACACGCTGCTGTCCGCGTTCCTCGAGGCGCCGGAACGCCTCAAGGCCAAGACCGCTATCTATTCCGAGGCGGCGCGCGCCGCCGGCAACACGCGGCCGCTCGCCAACATCACGGCGTCGCGGATCGTCTATCTCGCCGATTCGGTCGAGCAGGCGATCGAGGATTTGCGCCCGTCGGTAACCTACGAAGTTTCCGTCCAGGCCGAGCGCGGCTTCCTCAAGATGCTGAAGAACGTCTTCAAGGTCGACGTGCCCAACGACGAGCGCGCGATCGAGGCGCTGGTCGAGGCCGGCTTTTACGTGGTCGGCGATCCCGACACCGTCGCCGGCACGATACGCGAGTTCTACGACGATTCCGGCGGGTTCGGGACGTTCCTGATGGTGTGCGGCAAGGACTGGGCGACGCGCGAGAAGCGGGCGCGCTCGATGACCATGTTCATGGAGCACGTCGCGCCGCAGCTTCGCCATCTCGATCCCGACGCGACGGAGATCGCCGCCGAATAGAGCGGTTTCGCCCGCCGGAGAAAGACACTAGATTGCGGCGGCAGCGCGGTCTGCCGCAGCTTTTCATTCATCCCGGTACCCAGCCTTGATCCTAAAGATCCTGTCCGTCATCGCGCCCGTTTTCGTCTGCGCGGGCATCGGGTTCCTGTGGGGCCGTGCAGGCCGGCCGTTCGACACGCGGATGGTCGGCACGCTGGCGCTCAATATCGGGATGCCGTGCCTCGCCTTCTCGACGCTGACCAGCCTCAAGGTCAGCCCGGAGGCTTTCGGCACCATGGCAGGTGCCTACGGTCTCGCCCTGATCGGCTTCCTCGCGGTCGGGCTCGTCGTCATCACCGAGCTGAGGCTGCCGGCGCATACCTATCTGCCGGTCTTCACCTCGTCCAACACCGGCAACATGGGCCTGCCGCTCTGCCTGTTCGCCTTCGGTCCCGAGGGGCTCGCGCTCGGCATCGGCATCTTCGTGATGTCGTCGCTGTTCAGCTTCACCGTGGGCTGGAGCATCTATGCCGGCCGGTTCGCCGCCGACGTCTTCTACAATAATCCGCTGATCTACGCAGTGATCGCCGCGCTCGCCTTCATGATCCCCGGGGTCGAGCCGCCGGCCTGGCTCGCCAACACCACGAAGCTGATGGGCGGGCTCGCCATCCCGCTGATGATCATCTCCCTCGGCGTCGCCATCGCCAACATGCGGGCGCAGGGCGCGGTGACGATCATCGGCATCTCGGTGGTCAAGCTGCTCGCGGGCTTCGGCGTCGGCTACGGGCTGTCGCTGGCGCTCGGTCTCGAAGGCGCGGCCCGCGGCGTGCTGATCATCGAATGCTCGATGCCGGTCGCCGTACACAACTACATGTTCGCGCAGCGCTTCGGGCGCAACGCCTCCGACACGGCGAGCATGATCCTCATCTCGACGGTCATCGCGCTCGCGCTGCTGCCCGCGCTGATGCTGGTGGTGCTCTGAGATGGAGATGGCGTCCCAGCTCGCCGCGATCGTCGCGCCCGTATTCCTGTGCATCGCCATCGGCATCGGCTGGGCACGGTTCGGCCCGCCGTTCGACGGCGACCTGATCACGTCGTTGGTCTACAACATCGGCGTGCCGTGCCTGATCGTCGCGGTGTTCCACAAGGTCGAGATATCGCCCCGGGCGCTCGGCGAGATCGCGCTGGCGACCGTCGCCTGCTACGCCGGGTTCTTCGCGTTCGCGTACGCCGCGGTCCGCATTGCCCGTCTCGACGTGCCGTCCTACCTGCCGTCGCTAGTCTTCCCGCTGACCGGCAGCATGGGAATGCCGGTCTGTTACTTCGCCTTCGGCGACGTCGGTCTCGCGCTGGCGATCGTCTTCTTCACGTTCGGCGCGATCGGAACCTTCACGATCGGCGAGGCTATCGCTGCGGGAACGTGGTCGCTGCGCAAGCTGGTCCGCACGCCGGTAATCTACGCCGTGGCGCTGGCCGTCGGGCTCCAGCTCGCCGGGCTCCGGGTGCCCGACTGGATCTTCAACACCACGAATCTCCTGGGCGCGATGGTGATCCCGGCGCAGCTCGTCGCGCTTGGCGTCTCGCTCCTGCAGCTTCGCATCGGCGGTGCCGCCCGCAGTGCCGCGCTCGCGCTGTTCCGCCTGGGCATGGGCGCAGGCGTCGGGTTCGCGGTTGCCGAATTGTTCGGGCTCGACGGTGCGGCACGGGCCGTCGTCGTGCTGCAGTCTGCCATGCCGGTTGCGGTCTCCAGCTACCTGTTCGCGCAGCAATATCGCCGCAAGCCGGAGGAGGTCGCCGGCATGGTGGTGGTGTCCACGGCCGTTTCCGTGGTGACCCTGCCGCTTCTCCTTCTCGCGCTGCTGTAGCCGTTGCGAGGCGCGGAAATGGCGGAACACCTTGCCTCCGGCGCGATCGGCTCCCACTTATTCCCCAATGCCCGCGTTTCGTCCCCGCCGTCCGGACGCGTGTCCTGCCCGCCGCCGCAAAGTATGCTGACGATCCCATGAATCCCTCGAACCTCACCATGTCGCCTGTGGCGATCCGCCTGCTGATCATCCTGATCGTCGTGCAGGCGGTCCGCTACGTCCTGCCGCCCGGGCTCGACGGCGCGCTGGTCTATTTCCTCGGGTTCGACCTGTTCCGCGACGGCGGCTTCAACCCGGTCTGGCTGTACGGCGCGGCGACGTCCGTCTTCGTGCACAGCGGCTGGCTGCATCTCCTGTCGAACCTCATCTGGCTTCTGGTACTGTCGCCTCAGATAACGCCGCACATGACGGGTCGGGGCTTCGCGCTTTTCTTCATCGCCACCGGCACCGCCGGCGCGCTGGCGCATGCTTTTCTGAACTGGGGCGTCAGCCAGTTCCTCATCGGCGCTTCGGGCGCGGTGTTCGGCCTGCTGGGCGCCGGCGCCTACGTGCTGATCCGCGGCGCTGACGGGTTCTCCGAGCCGACCGGCAAGGAAATCGTCAAATACGTCGTGATGATGATGGTGGTGAATGTCGGCTATGCGCTGGTCAGCGGCGGCGGGATCAGCTGGGAAGCGCACGCCGGCGGGTTCTTCGCCGGTCTCGCCCTGTTTCCGTTCCTGCGGAAGCCGCCGCAGCCCGACCCCGACGAGCGCCCGCCGCATCTCCGCGTCGTGAATTGAGCGCGGGCCGCTTCGGTGCGGCCGTGGCCGCACCGAAGCGGGATCGCCTCAGTGCATTGCCGAGCCGCCGTCGACGACCAGCGTCTGCCCGGTGATGAAATCGGAGTCCGACGACGAGAAGAACACCACGGCGCCGAGCAGGTCCTCCGGCACTTCTTCGCGCTTGATGGCGCGCGAGTTCGTGTTGGCGTCCTTGGCGGCCTGCCATTGTTCGTCGTTGACGACCTTTTCGCTCATCGTCAGGCCGGGCGCGATGCAGTTGACGGTGATGCCGTCGTCGCCGACCTCGCGCGCAAGCGCACGGGTGAACGCGACCTGCGCGCCCTTGGAGCTGACATAGTGGAGCAGCATCGGCGTGCCCTTGAAGACGGTGCCCGATGCGATGTTGATGATCTTGCCGTAGCCGTTTTTCTTCATTTCCGGCACGGCCGCCTTCACGCAGGTGAAGACGCCGCGCGTGTTGACCTGCATGACGCGGTCCCATTCCGCTTCGTCGATTTCGAGGAAGGATTTCTGGTCCAGGTCGGCGAACAGCGCCGCATTGTTGACGATGATGTCGAGCTTGCCGAATTTCTCGACCGTCTCCGCGACCATCGCCTTCACGTTTTCCGGATCGGTGACGTCGCAATGGATGCCGATGGCTTCGCCGCCGGCTTGCTTGATGATGTTCACCGTGTTCTCGGTGTCGACGATGTCGGTGACGACGACCTTCGCTCCTTCGCTCGCCAGCGCCTTTGCGTAATCCGCGCCGATGCCGCGGCCCGATCCCGTGACGATCGCGACCCGTCCCTCAAGTCTTGCCATCGTTTCTTCTCCCTTTCATTGCATCCCGATTGGTCTTCAATAGCACGGCGCGCGGCGGCGGTCAGTTCCTCGTTCCGTTCCATGCCGGCGCGGGATAGCGGTATTTCCCGGTGGCGCGTTCCGGCGGCCACACGATCACCGGCTTGCCGTTCTGGATCTGGAACGTGAGTGCGCCGTTGCCGGTCGCCACTCCGTCCTCGCCGAAGGCGATCTGGCCCGGTGGCGCGTCGAAACGCCCCTGCGCGAGCGCGGCGCGCACCTTCATGCGGTCGACCGCACCGGCGCGCTCCACCGCCTTCACCATGATCAGGTAGGCGGACAGCCGCGACATCGTCCACGGATAGTCGAACATATCGGTGCCCGAGCGGGACAGCACCGTTTGCGCCAGCGCCGCGTAGGGGCCTTTGACGCCGGGATACCATGTCAGCTCGCCGGTCATCCCCTCGACGGCCGCGCCCAGCTTGCGCGCCAGCGTGCCGGACAGCAGCGCGTGCTGGACGTCCTTCGCGCGGATCTTCACCTCGCGCATCCGCTGCAGCAGCGGCGCGGACGGCGCTTCGAAGGCCGAGATGTAGATGATGTCCGGCCGGCGCAGCCGCAGCTTCAGGACCAGCGCCATAATATCTGTCTGGCCCGCCTCGAAGGTCTCGTAGCCGATGACCTTGAAGCCCAGCCGTTCGGCGCCCTGTATCCAGTGGTCGGTGATGTTCCGGGTAATCGCGTTCGCCTGCGTGACGAACAGCACGGTCTCCGGCTTCGGCGTCTGTTTCGCCATCATGTCGAAATAGCGGGCCGACCAGTTGGCCATCGTCGGCATCGGCACCGCCCAGACGTTGCCGCGGCCGGCGCTCCGTGCCTGCGACGCGGCGACGTTCGCCATGACGGTCGGGATATTGTATTTCGCGGCGACGGCGGCGACCGGCACGCCCATCGACGACCAGTCGGGGCCGACGAAGAAGTCGACCTCGTCCTGCGTCGCCAGCCGCTCGAACATGCGGACCGACGTCTCCGGCTTGCTCTCGTCGTCGTAGATGATGAACTGCAGCGGCAGCTTCTTGCGGCAGGACCGCAGAAATATGCCCCCGTCGCGGTTGATCTCCCTGGCGAACTCGATGGTCATGTCGCGCCATTTCTCGGCGAAACCGGCAAGATCGCCCGTCGCCGACAGGGTGGTGCCGAAGACGACCGGGTCGCTGCAGCTGCCCGGCTTCGCGCCGGCAGGCGTCGAGGACCAGATCAGAGCCGCCGTTGCGGCGATCGCGGCGCTCGTCAGTCTGTTCATCCGTCGTTCCGTCCCGTCGCTGTCGGCGCGTCCCGCCGGCGACGTGCGGCACGCCACGGCGATATGCAGGTGATATCATGAATCCCGCGTAAACGGCGACCACGAACGCCGGCGGCGGCGAAAAGGGAGGAAGCGACGTGACGATCTCGGCGGCCGAGGCGGCCCGGCGGAGATGGGACTATGTGGTGATCGGCGGCGGCTCCGCCGGCTGCGTGATGGCGTCGCGGCTGAGCGCGCGGCCCGAGAATCGGGTTCTTCTCGTCGAGGCAGGGACGGATTACCCGACCGATGCGCTCCCGGCCCAGCTCGAGGACGGCTTCGCCGGCGTCGCCTACAACGATCCTCAATATATCTGGGGCAAGCTTCGCGTCGTCGTGCCGCCGCGCCCCGGCAACGCGCCCGATACGCGGCCGGACAAGCTCTACCAGCAGGGACGGGTGATCGGCGGCGGCTCGTCGATCAACGGCATGATGGCGAACCGCGGGAGTCCGCTGGACTACGAAGAATGGGCCGCGCGCGGCGCACGGGGCTGGGGCTGGCAGGACGTGCTGCCCTATTTCCGGAAGCTCGAATCCGACCGCGACTTCGACGGGCCGTTGCACGGCGCCGACGGGCCGATCGGTATCCGCCGGCTGTTTCCCGAGGTCTGGCCCGGCTACACCCAGGCGGTGATGGATGCGGCCAAGGCGGCCGGCTTCGACTATATCGAAGACATGAACGGGGAGTTCGCCGACGGCTATTTTCCGGTCACGATCTCCAACATCGACGACAGGCGGGTCTCGGCCAATGTCGCCTATCTGACGCGCGAGGTTCGGGCGCGCGGGAATTTCGCGATCCTGGACGAGACGGAGGTGCGCACGCTCGACTTCGCCGGCCGCGTTCTCAGGGGCGTTTCCGCTCGCCGCCACGGCGAGGACGTTTCGATCCGCACGCGCGAAGCGGTCGTCTGCGGCGGCGCGCTCCATTCGCCCGCGATCCTGATGCGCTCCGGCGTCGGTTCCGCCGCGGCGCTGTCGCATCTGGGCATCGGCGTGGTCGCGGACCGGCCCGGCGTCGGGCAGCACCTGATGGAGCATCCCGGCGTCTCCATCGCGTCCTACATGAAGCGTCCGGCCCGGCTGCCGGACGGCATGCGCCGCCAGATGATCGCCGGCCTGCGGTTCTCGTCGGGGCTTGAGGAGTGCGGGCCCGGTGACATGTTCCTGATCCCGACGAACAAGACCGCGTGGCACGCGCTTGGCGACCGCATCGGCGCGGTGATGGTGTGGGTCAACAAGTCGTACTCGACCGGTGAGGTGACGCTGGCCTCGCCCGATCCCGCCGTCGAGCCCGACGTCGATTTCGACATGTGTTCGGACGAGCGCGATCTCGCGCGGCTGGTCGCGGCCACGCGCACGATCGCCGCCCTGCACGACGATCCCGCGATCCGCCGCGCCGTACACGACGTCTTTCCCGTCGCCTATTCGGAGCGCGTCCGCCGCTACAACGAATTCAACGGCGCGAACCGCGTGCGTACCGCGGTTGCATCTTTGCTCATGGATCTCGGAGGGCCGATCCGCCGCGGGTTCATAAAGAACGTCATCCAGGACGGCCCGACAATGGCCGAACTGCTTGCCGACGATTCCGTCATTGCCGAGTGGGTGAAGAAGACCGTGACCGGGCACTGGCACGCGTCCTGCACCTGCCGGATGGGCGCGCCCGACGATCCGGGTGCCGTGACCGACCCGTCCGGGCGCGTCTACGGGGTCGAGGGGCTGCGCGTCTGCGACGCATCCATCATGCCGTGCGTGCCGCGCGCGAACACCAACATCCCGACGATCATGATGGCGGAGAAGGTGGCCGACGCGGCGCTGGCGGGCACGTGATTTCGCGCGGAATATCGCGCGATCTCGGCTGATTCGGGCGATTCGCGTTTGTAAGGCCCGGGTAAGGTGCGGGCGTTCTATTTGCCGCCACCTGTATCGGGATTCGACATGAAAATCTGCGAAAGCCTCCAGCGCGACGGGGCGTTTCTGTTTCGTTGGCGCAGTTACGTCCCGCTCGTGCTTCTCCCCCTGCTTTTCCTTGCGCTGAAAGATGCGGCGGATGTGGAACGCGCCGTCGGACAGTCGGGTCACGATCTGTGGGGCCTCGCGTGCTACGCGATCGCAATTTCCGGCCTGGCGATCCGATGGATTGTCGTGGCGACGGCGGCGCCGGGCACGTCCGGGCGCAATGTCAAGGCGCAGCGCGCCGACTCCCTCAACACGACAGGCATCTACTCCGTCGTCCGGCACCCGCTCTATCTCGGGAATTTCGTTGCCATCATGGGGATCGCGATGTCGCTGATGGTATGGTGGTTCGCCCTCGTTGCGGCATTGGCCTACTGGCTCTACATCGAGCGGATCATGGCGGCGGAGGAAAAGTTTCTCGCCGCCGAATTCGGCGCCGACTTCGATGCCTGGGCGTCCGCCACGCCGGCATTCCTTCCCAGGTTCTCGCTCTGGCGCCCGTCCCACCGCCGGGCTGCGATCCGGACCGTGTTCAAGCGCGAATATAACGGCGTTCTGGCAGTCGCCCTGTCGTTTCTGGCGATCGAGTTTCTCCTGGACGTGGTCGTGACCCATCAGGATGTCGTCGCGTGGGCCCGGGAAGATATCGCGTGGCCGATCGTCTTCGCCGCCTCGCTCGTCATATTTCTCTCGTTGCGGTGGCTCAAGAAGAACACCGGCATCCTGGACATCGCCTGACGTGGCATCGTCGTTATTCCCCGCTGCGGACCGCAGAAAATTGAACGATTCCGACTCCAGGCGCCGGCTGCGCAGCGTGCAGGGCAAGCGCAAATCGGTCCTCGTCTGGTTCCTCGTCTTCGTGATCGTGCTGATGTTCGTGACGCACTCGACGGCGCGGTCCGGGGCGCCGTTCCACGAATATCTGGAGTGGCTCGGAATCGCGCTCGTCGGCTTCTGCATTCTCGGCCGGATGTGGTGCTCGATCTATATCTCCGGCAACAAGCGCGAAGTGATCGTCGACAAGGGTCCCTATTCGGTGACCCGCAATCCGCTCTATCTCTTCTCCGCTGCGGGTGCCGCCGGCGTGGGGCTGACGAGCGGCAGTATCGTCGTCGGGCTTCTCTTCGCCGTCATTACGCTTGCCGTCTTTCACGTCGTCGTCCGTTCCGAAGAGAGTTTTCTCCGGACGGAATTTCCCGAGACCTATGAAGCCTATGCCGCGCGCGTGCCGCGCTGGCTGCCCCGGATGGCGAACTGGCAGGACGCCGACTGGGTCCGGACCCGGCCGGCCAACATCGTCACGACCTTCCGCGATTCGTGCTGGTTTCTCCTGGCGTTCCCGGTTTTCGAACTGATCGAGTATCTGCAGGATATCGGTTTCGTGAGCGTCCTTATCGTCCTGCCCTGACGGCGCGCATCGTGACGATCGCAACGCTCCTCAGATGGACCGCGTTTCTCGCGCCGGTCCTCGGGCTGATTTCCCCGCTCGCCCTCGCGCCGTTGCTCGCCGTTGCTACCGTCGGCGCCGTGGGGCTGCATGTTCGCCGGCACCGAAGCCTGCCGCCCCTCTCGCCGGTGCCGGCCGGCCTCGTCGTCGCGCTGGTTCTGTGGGGGGCGATTTCCCTTTTCTGGACGCCTTCGCCGGGCTACGGGCTGTTCGCGGTCGGCAGGGTCTCCTTCATCCTGCTCGGCGGCCTGGCGCTGGCGGGGCTGGTCGCCGATCTTCCGGCATCCGAACGCCGGCGCGTCGCGGCGGGGCTGTTCGCGGGGCTCGTTCCCGCCGCAATGATTTTCGGCGCGAACATATTCTTCGACGGCGCCGCGACCGAGTTCCTGCGCCGGTTCGCGGACCTCCCCGCCTACCATCCCAACCAGATGAAGCGGCCCGCGACGGTTCTCGCAATCCTCCTGTGGCCGGCGCTGCTGGCTTTGCCGCGACGGCAGCGCGTCGTGGCATTGCCTGCCGCGATGGCGGTGGGGCTGATCCTCGCGGTCAAGTCTCCCAGCGCAACGGCGGCGGTCGCGGTTGCCGCCGCCGCGCTCACTTTCGCGGCCCATGCGTTTTATGCGCGTCGCCCGGCGGTTATCCGGGCGGTTGCGTCGGCGATCGCGCTCGCGGTGCTCGCCGGCCCGCTGTTTTCCCTCGCGCCGGCGCTGACGCACGGACAGGCGATCGAAACCTATCTGCCGTCCTCGTTCCTGCACCGCCTCTATATCTGGTCCTTCGCCGCGCATGCGATCGAGCGCAAACCGGTCTTCGGCTGGGGGCTGGAAGGCGCACGGGCGATTCCCGGCGGCGCGGACCTGAAGCCGATCCCCGTAAACGCCGCGAACCCTGACGGGGCAGGCTCGGAAATCCAGATCCAGCAGCAGCCGAGCCTCCCGCTCCATCCGCATAATGCGGGCCTTCAGATATGGCTCGAACTCGGCCTCCCCGGGATCGCCCTCGCGCTTGCGCTGATCGTCTATACCGCGCTGAAGATCGGGCGGATGAACGTCCCGCCGCGGATTGCGGGCCTCTGTATCGCGCAGCTCGTGTGCACGTTTCTGATCGCGCAGTCGTCCTACGGCATCTGGCAGGGCTGGTGGTTGTCGGGGATCGTCCTGGGCGCCGTCTTCACGACGGCGTTCATTCCCCCATCCGGGCCTCAGCCCGACGCGCCCACGATCCGCCGGTAGATCGGCACCGCGACGAGCGGCAGCATGTAGATCGGGAACTGGCCGACGACGAAATAGACCAGCAGTTCGTACGGCGCGCCGTCGCCCAGCGCCGCGAGGACGATGGCGACGTTGGTGTTGCCCGTGACCAGGCCGACCGTCAGCGCTGCTTTCCGGCCGAGCCGCCAGAACGCGGCGGTGCCGGCGATCTGGAGCGCGATGTTCGTTGAGAACGTCGCCGCGGTGACGAGCGCCGTGTAGCCGGGGTTCGCAACGGCGAAGTCCGGCAGTCCCGACATCAGAGAGACGGCGACGCCGACCATGCCGATCACCATAATGCCGTCCATCCGCGCCGCCTGCCGCGCCAGAAACGCGGGGCCGAGCGTCTTCCGCACGACGAAGGCGATCAGGAAGCTCGCGCCGACGATCCGGCCCAGCCGCCACATCAGTTCCCACACCGTCACGTCGAGCTCGATCCCCAGCAGCAGCAGCGACAGCGGCGGCAGCGTGAACGGGACCAGCGCGTAGCACAGCACGGTGATGATCAGTGCCAGCGCCGCGTCGAGGCCGAACAGCACGCACAGCGCGGCAGCCGACATGATCGGGACGGTCAGCCCGTGGAACACCATTCCCGCGCCGAGCGGCCCGTCGATCCCCGCCGCGCGCACGAACAGCCAGACCGCCAGCGGCGCGATCCCCATCGCGAAGACGAAGATGAGCGCGATCAGCGCCGGGCGGCGAAGGTAATGTTTCAGGTCGTCGGGCTCGATCCGCATCATCGAGAGCGACAGGTTCATGACGATCAGCGCCTCGAGCCACGGTGCCAGCGCATCGGCGAGCGGCTGCCACGCAATGCCGCCGAACACGCCGGCGGCGAGCATCCACGTGGCGCGGCGTGCGATGAATTCGAGGGGCTGCAGGATCATCGCGGGCTCACGTGGGGCCGGCCCGCATCAGCTTGCGGTATAGCGGCAGCGCGACGACGGGCAGGAAATACATCGGCACCTGGCCGAGAACGAATACGGCGACGAGTTCGGGCGAGGCGCGGTCGGCGAGGGTGACCATGACGAGGCCGAGATTGGTATTGCCCGTGACCAGCCCGATGGTGAGCGCCTCGCGCCTGCCCAATCCCAGGAAGGGGAGCGCGCCGAAAACCTGCAGGCCGATATTGGCGGCAAAGGTCGCGATCAGGACGAGGACGACGTAGTCGGGCCGGCTGTCGACCAGTCCGGGCAGCCCGTCGACGATGCCGAGGCAGAAGGCGACGATGAACAGCACGCCGACCCCGTCGAGTGCGCGACCCTGGCGGGCGAGCGTTGCCGGCGTCACGAGCCATCGCCGCACGACGACAGCGATCAGGGCCGGAATGGCAATGGTCGCGAACAGCCGAAGGAACAGCTCGATGAAACCGACTCCGATATCGAGCCCGAGAAGCCACAGCGCAAGCGCCGGCAGCGTCACGGGAACGAAGGCGTAGCTCGCCACCATCACCGCGACGGTCAGCGCCGAATCGAGGCCCAGGATCGTCGCGATGGCGATGGCGGAGCTCACCATCGGCGCCGCGCCCATCAGCACGAGCCCCTGTTCGAGGCCCTGCGGGAGGCCGAGGGGCAGTATGACGAGCCAGATGACGATCGGCGCGGCGACGAGATTCACCGCGACCACAATCCCCAGCATCGCCGGCCGCCGCGCATAGGCGCGCAGCCGGACCACGTCGAGCCGGATCATCGCGACCGCCAGGATCACGACGATGGAATAGAGAATGAACGGCCGGAACAACGACGCGACACCGGGCAGCACGTAACCGACGACCAACGCGCCGGCCATCAGCCATGTCGCGGCGCCCGCGACGCGTTCGAGCGCCCCTAGGATCAATAGGGTGTGCCGTCGGCGTGACGGAAGCTGCGGTCGCCGTCCGGCGTCTTGTGCATCACCATGTCGGAGTCGGGGTAATGGACTTCATCGCCCTTCGACCGGTTGCCGACCTCGAGATAGCGCACCAGCGCGTCCGAGCGGTTCTCGAGCCTGTGGCCGTCGCCCGAGTTCGCCGGGAAGCAGGCGCACATGCCGGGCAGCAGCGCCTGCTCGCCCGCATCGGTCACCAGCGTCGGCGTGCCCTCGACGATATAGATGAATTCGTCCTCCGCCGTGTGCCAGTGGCGCAGCGCCGACACCGCACCCGGATCCATCTCGGTCAGGTTGACGCCGAAATGGGTCAGCCCGTGCGGATCGCCGAGCGCGCGGCGGTAGCGGCCGTCCATGACGGTGTCGTAGGGCGGCGGATAGATGTTCCGCTGCTGGCGCGGCAGCTCCAGCGGATCGAAGGCGGGCGGTTTCGGCGTGTCTGACATGTCTGTTTCCTCGTCCCTTTTGTGCCGGTCAATCGGGCAAAAAGTCGGCCAGATCGACCGTGTCGTGGTTCATCGGCATCGCCTTGGCGAAGCGTTCGCGTGCGTCCGCCTGCGTGACGGCGGGCTTGGTCGCGTCGATCAGGGTCTTGGTGCCGATGCGGTGCATCGGGCTTTGGCCCGGCACGATGTCGGAGACGTTGTCGAGCGACCACGTGCGTGCGTTCGGCACCTTGATCACGTCGCGGGACGCATCGACCCGCGTGGTCAGCGACCAGAACACCTGGCCCATGTCGGAGGCGTCGATGTCCTCGTCGACGGCGATGGCGAGCTTGGGGTGCATCTGCGGGCCGGACAGCGCGGCGAGCAATGCCGTCTTCGCCTGGCCTTCGACGCGCGGGCGCAGCTTGACGACGACAGCCATCATGCCCGCGAGCCCGAGACAGCGGAGGTCGAGCAGGTCGAGCCCGCCCTCGACGTTCTTCAGGTGCTCCCAAAGCAGCATGTCGATGGCGGTCGCGACCAGCGCCTGCGTGTCGGTCATCGGTGCGCCGCACTGCATCGCATAGAAGATCGGGTCGGCGCGGCGCGTGATTGCGGTCACGTCGAGATACTGGGTGAAGCCTTCCATCGCGTAGCCGCCGGAGCCTTCGCCGAACGGGCCTTCGGGCGTCAACGCATCGGGCGGGATGACGCCCTCGACGATCATCTCGGCTTCCGCGGGCACTTCGATGTCGACGGTCTCGCACTTCACCAGCCGCACCGGCTCGCCCATCAGCGCGCCGGCGATGGTCAGCTCGTCCGTGCCCCACGGCGCGGTGAAGGACGACGAGAAATAGATCGAGGGATGCGCGCCGACGACCATCGCGACCGGCATCGGCTCTCCGCGTTCCTGGTATTTCTGGTAGATGCGCAGCGCCTGGCGCGGGCATATCAGGTAACCGGTGCGGTTCCGGCCCATGATCTGCTGGCGGTGGATCGACATGTTGCGGATGCCCGTGTCGGGATCCTTGATGATCGCCATGCCCGACGCGATGAACGGGCCGGGGTCGAGCTCCGACGTCCACGCCGCGGGGACGGCGGTGAGGTCCACCTCGTCGCCGGTGAGCACGACCTCCTTCACCGGCGCTCGGTCGCGCGGGATTTCGACCGGATCGATCGGCGTCTTTACGCGCGTATTGAACGCCTCGATCACTTCGCCCTCGCCGACGCCGAGGCCGATCGCCCATTTGCGCCGGTCGGTGATGATC
>JAYPTI010000090.1:0-13788 GCA_038133505.1 Alphaproteobacteria bacterium | reverse complement strand
GCCCACGCGCCCGAGCTCTCGCCGTTGGACACGGCGATACCCTTGCCGCCCTCGATGAGGGGGGCGACCTCCTTGCCGGAGATCATCAGGGGCTTGAGCGGTTTCAGGTGGGTCCTCCCGTCCAGGCCGAGACGTCAAGCAAAAGAACGATCCGCGGCCCGCTGTCTCGCGACGCCCGCTTCTTTCCCGTCATACTAGTATATGAAGCGATTCGAAAACGGCCAGTCCGGGAGATGCAATTCCCGGACCGGCCGCGTTCCGCGTGCGATCAGGAAGCCGTTTCGGCTTCCTTCTCGCCTTCGTCGGCGTCCTTCCCGGACAGGTCTTCGCCGGTCGCCTGGTCGACGACCTTCATCGACAGGCGGACCTTGCCGCGATCGTCGACCGCGAGGACCTTGACCTTCACCTCGTCGCCCTCGTTGACGACATCGGTCACCTTGCCGACCCGCCGGTTCTCAAGCTCGGAGATGTGGACGAGACCGTCGCGCGAGCCCATGAAGTTCACGAACGCGCCGAAGTCGACCACCTTCACCACCTTGCCGTTGTAGATGTGGCCGATCTCCGGCTCGGCGACGATGCCCTTGATCCAGTCGATCGCAGCCTGGCTGGCCTCGTTGTCGGCCGATGCGACCTTGATCGTGCCGTCGTCCTCGATGTCGATCTTGGCGCCGGTGGTCTCGCAGATTTCGCGAATGACCTTGCCGCCGGTGCCGATGACTTCGCGGATCTTGTCCTTCGGAATCTGGAAGGTCGTGATCCGGGGCGCGAAGTCGCTGACCGCATCGCGGGCATCGGTGAGCGCCTTCGACATTTCGCCGAGGATGTGCATGCGGCCGCCCTTCGCCTGATTGAGCGCGACCTTCATGATCTCCTCGGTGATGCCGACGATCTTGATGTCCATCTGGAGCGCGGTGACGCCCTCTTCCGTACCGGCGACCTTGAAGTCCATGTCGCCGAGATGGTCCTCGTCGCCGAGGATGTCGGACAGGACCGCGAAGCGTTCGCCTTCGAGGATCAGCCCCATGGCGATACCCGCGCACGGCCGCTTCAGCGGAACGCCCGCGTCCATCAGCGACAGCGACGAACCGCAGACCGTGGCCATGGAGGACGAACCGTTCGATTCCGTGATCTCGGAGACCACGCGCATCGTGTAGGGGAAGTCCTCCTTGGTCGGCAGCAGCGGCCGGATCGCCCGCCAGGCGAGCTTGCCGTGACCGATTTCGCGGCGGCCCGGCGAGCGCAGGAAGCTCGCCTCGCCGACCGAGTAGGGCGGGAAGTTGTAGTGCAGCAGGAAGTGCTCGCGGTATTCGCCCTCGAGCGCGTCGATGATCTGCTCGTCCTGCCCGGTGCCCAGCGTCGCCGTGACGATCGCCTGGGTCTCGCCGCGGGTGAACAGCGCCGAACCGTGCGCGCGCGGCAGGATGCCGACCTCGGCCTCGATCGGGCGAACCGTCTCGAGATCGCGGCCGTCGATCCGCTGCTTGGTGTCGAGGATCGAGTTGCGGACGATGTCCTTCTCGACCGACTTCAGCATGCCCTTGGCACGCTCGGCGTCGGCCTCGCCCTCGAATGCGAGGGCTTCCATGGCCGCCACCTTGGCGGCGCCGATCTTCTCGACGCGGGCCTGCTTGACGGTCTCGCTGTAGGCGTCGCGGAGACCGGCTTCGGCCGCCGCCTTGACCTTGGCGTAGAACGCCTCTTGGTCTTCGGGGGCCGCGACGACTTCCCACGGCTCCTTCGCGCATTGCTCGGCCAGACCGATGATCATGTCGATCACGGGCTGGAATTCGCGGTGCGCGAACATCACGGCGCCGAGCATGATTTCCTCGGACAGCTCCTTGGCTTCCGATTCCACCATGTTGACGGCGTTCGCGGTGCCGGCGACGACCATGTCGAGCTCGGTATCGGGCAGCTGGTCCATCAGCGGGTTCAGCACGTAGTTGCCGTCGATATAGGCGACGCGCGCGGCGCCGATCGGGCCCATGAAGGGAATGCCGGAAATCGTCAGCGCGGCGGACGCACCGACCAGCGCGACGATGTCGGGATCGTTCTCGAGGTCGTGCGCCAGCACGGTGCAGATGACCTGGGTTTCGTTACGGAACCCGTCCGCGAACAGCGGGCGGATCGGACGGTCGATCAGGCGAGAGGTCAGCGTCTCCTTTTCGGACGGACGGCCTTCGCGCTTGAAGAACCCGCCGGGGATCTTGCCGGCGGCGAATGTCTTTTCCTGGTAGTTGACGGTCAGCGGGAAAAAGTCGACGCCGGGCTTGGGCGCCTTCTGCGCAACCGCCGTGCACAGAACCGTGGTGCCGCCGTAGGTCACCATGACGGCGCCGTCGGCCTGCCGGGCGATCTTGCCCGTTTCGATGGACAGCGTGCGGCCGCCCCATTCGATTTCCTTACGATGTACGGTGAACATATCTATCGTTCCTTCCTATGGCCCGCCGCCCTATGCGGCCGGACCATGTTGCGCGGAGCCTTCTAGCGGTTCCGCCGCCGCCGGACGACATGGCCCGGCGGACTTCTTCGCGGCCCCCATGGCCGCTTCTTGCTCCCGAATCGCCAACTCGTTCGCCGGCCTGCGGTGCGCAGGCCGGTCCAACGGCGTCAACGGCGAATGCGGGCGACGATCAGCGCCGAAGTCCCAGGCGCTCGATCAACGTCTCGTAACGAGACGAATTCTTCGATTTGAGGTAATCCAGAAGCCGACGCCGCTGGCCAACCATCATCAGGAGGCCGCGCCGGGAATGGAAATCCTTCTTGTGCTCTTTCAGGTGTTCGGTGAGGTTGCGGATGCGTTCCGACAGGATCGCGACCTGGACCTCGGGCGAACCGGTATCGTGCTCGCCGGTGGAATACTCGGTAATGAGCTCCGCCTTACGCTCGGGCGTAATCGACATCGTTTACTCCGTTTCTGCGCTTTTGCGCCTTAGAGATTCAGAACCCGTAACGGCCGGATTTCCTCTCCTTCGAGACGGACGAGCGCGACGGGGATTTCCCCGCAAACGGCAAAAAGCAGACTGTCGTCCCAAACTGCCCCCAGCTGGGTCGCATCGACGAAAAGTCTGCTGCCGCTTCGCACCCGAACCGCGCGTCCATGACGCAGGTAGTTGGCCTGGGTTTCCGTCAGGGCCAGCGCCGGGATGTCGTCCAGCGCGGTCGCAACGGGGAGCAAGCAGTCTTGCGGGGCGGCATGTACCACAGTTTCCGCAAGCTTATCCAGTGAAATCGCATCGTTTTCGGTGAACGGCCCGGCGGCGGTCCGGCGCAGTTCGGCGACGTGGGCGACGGTCCCGAGCGCCTCTCCGAGATCGCGCGCGAGGCTCCTGATATAGGTGCCCTTGCCGCACTCGACCTCGAACACGGCGTGATCGGGGTCGGGGCGCGCGACGAGCCGGAATTCGTACACATTCACCTCTCGGGCGGGCGGGAGCTCTCCTTCGCCGGCCCTGGCCTTCTTATAGGCACGTTCGCCGGCGATCTTGACCGCGGAGTAGAGCGGCGGCACCTGGGAGATTCTGCCGGTGAAGGCGGCCAGGGCCGCTTCGATCTCCTCGTCGGCGGGCCGGGCGTCGCTGCGGGCGACGATTTCGCCCTCGCGGTCGTCGGTATCGCGCGCCTCGCCGAAACGGACCGTAAAGCGGTAGGCCTTCTCGCCGTCCATGACGTAGGAAACGGTCTTGGTCGCCTCTCCCAGCGCGATCGGCAGAACGCCGGTCGCCAGCGGATCGAGCGTGCCGGCGTGGCCGGCCTTCTGTGCATTGAGGAGGCGTTTGACGCGCCCGACCGCCTGGTTGGACGATAGCTCGAGCGGCTTGTCGAGGACGAGCCAGCCGTGAACCGGCTCCCCCTTGCGTCTACGCGCCATATCTGAAACGGGGCCTGCCCGCTCCCCCTCCCGGCCGCCCATGAGGATACTGGCGTTGGGTGGCCGGGAGGGGGCGCGGGCCGGTAGCGCCGCCAAACATACGTCTACGCGCCATCGTCCCCGGAATCGTCCCGGCGGGAACGAATATCGGCTGAAACCGAGGGCATCCTCAGAAGTTCATCGATATGGGTGGCGTTGTCGAAGCTGGAATCGAGTTCGAACGCGATGTTGGGAAGCCGCCGAAGATCGACCTCTTCGCCGATCCGCCGCCGGAAGAACGGCGCCGCGCGATTGAGGCTCTGGAGAACCTCCGCGGCATCGCCGCCGCCGAGCGGCATCACGAACGCCGTCGCGTTGCGCAGGTCGGGGCTGACCCGCACCTCGGTGACGGTGATCGATGCGTTCACAAGCCCGGGATCGTGCGCCTCGCCGCGCTCGAGCGATTGCGCCAGCGCGTGGCGGATCAGCTCGCCGACGCGCAATTGCCGCTGGCCGCGGGGTCTGGTGTCGCCTCTGCCCATGGGAGTACCTTCGTGGCGTATCTTCGTTCGGTGCCCGGAAGCGGGCCGCGCCCGTCATCCGGGGCCGGCCCCAAACCGCCTACAGCGTGCGGGCGATCTCCTCGACCTCGAAGCACTCGATCACGTCGCCGTCCTTGAGGTCCTGGTAATTTTCGAACGCCATGCCGCATTCGAAACCCTGGGTGACCTCGCGGACTTCGTCCTTGAACCGCTTGAGGGTCGAGAGTTGGCCTTCGTGGATCACCACGTTGTCGCGCAGAAGGCGCACGCTCGCGCCGCGGCGGACGACGCCTTCGGTCACCTCGCAGCCGGCGACGCGGCCGACCTTGGTGATGTTGAAGACTTCCTTGATCGCCGCGTTGCCGAGGAACGTCTCGCGGATCTGCGGCGCCAGCATGCCGCTCAGCATCGCCCTCAGGTCGTCGACCAGGTCGTAGATGATCGCGTAGTAGCGGATATCCACGCCCTCGCTCTCGGCGAGCTGGCGCGCCTGCGCGTTGGCACGGACGTTGAAGCCGACGAGCATCGCGTTGGACGCCTGCGCCAGCGTAACGTCGGATTCGTTGATCGCGCCGACGCCGGTATGAAGCACGCGAACCGACACCTCGTCGGTGCCGAGGTTGTTGGCGCTCTGGACGATCGCCTCGACCGAACCCTGAACGTCGCCCTTGACGACGACCGGAATCTCCTTGACCTCGCCCGCCTGGATCTTGCTGAACATTTCGTCCAGCGTGCCGCGCGCGCCGGCCTGCACCTTGGCCTCGCGGTCGCGACGCTGGCGGAATTCGGTGATTTCTCGGGCCCGCGCCTCGCTGTCGACGACGGAAAATTCGTCGCCGGCGTTCGGCGTGCCGTTCAGACCGAGAATCTCGACCGGGGTGGACGGCGCCGCGGAATCGACGCGCTCGCCGGTGTCGTCGAGCAGCGCGCGCACCTTGCCCCACTCGGCGCCTGCGACGACGATGTCGCCGACGTTTAGCGTGCCGCGCTGGACGAGAACCGTCGCAACGGAACCTCGGCCGGTCTCCATCTTCGCCTCGACCACGACGCCTTCGGCGTTGCGGTCGGGATTCGACCTGATTTCGAGAATTTCCGCCTGAAGGACGATCGCTTCCTCGAGCTTGTCGAGGCCGGTTTTTTCGATTGCCGATACCTCGACGTCCTGCACGTCGCCGCCGAGGGTTTCCACGACGATTTCGTGCGACAGCAGTTCGTTGCGCACGCGGTCGGGATTGGCGTCCGGACGGTCGATCTTGTTGATCGCCACGATGATCGGCACTTCCGCCGCCTTCGCGTGATCGATCGCCTCGATCGTCTGCGGCATGACGCCGTCGTCGGCCGCGACGACCAGGACGACGATGTCCGTCACCGTCGCGCCGCGCGAACGCATGGCCGTGAACGCCTCGTGACCGGGGGTGTCGAGGAAGGTGATCTTGTCGCCGCTGGCCATCCGGACCTGATAGGCGCCGATATGCTGGGTGATGCCGCCCGCCTCGCCGGCCGCGACATCAGTCGCGCGCAGCGCGTCAAGCAGCGAGGTCTTGCCGTGATCGACATGGCCCATGACGGTGACGACCGGCGGGCGCGACTTCAGCAGCGCCTCGTCGTCGTCCTCGACCCTGAGGCCGATCTCGACGTCCGCCTCGGACACGCGCTTGGGCGTGTGGCCAAACTCGGTCACGATCAGCTCCGCCGTATCCGCGTCGATCGTCTGGGTGATGGTCGCCATGATGCCGTTGTTCATCAGCGCCTTGACGACATCGCCGGAGCGCTCGGTCATGCGGTTGGCGAGCTCCTGGACCGTGATCGTGTCCGGAATCGTCACCTCGCGGAACACCTTGGTCGTCTCCTTCGGTCCGGACGACGCGCGCTTCTCGCGCTCGCGCTGGCGGCGGACCGAGGCAAGCGAACGCACGCGCTCCTCGTCGTTGAGGGCCTGCGAGATCGTCAGCTTGCCGCCCCGGCGACGCGAGTCGCCGCGGCGCGGCGCGGGCTTGCGGACTTCGGTCTTGCCGGCACGCTTGCCGCTGTCGTCGGCCTCGGCATCGGGCTCTTCTTCCGCATCGCGCGCCACCGGTTTGACCTTGGGCTTCGCCTTGGCGGCATCGTCGGGCGCCGCCTCGCGGGTCTCAAGCCGGGCCGCCTGTTCCGCGGCGCGCTTGGCGGCCTCTTCCTCGAGGCGGCGGCGCTCCTCTTCTTCGGTGCGGCGGCGCTCTTCCTCATCCTTGCGCCGCGCCTCTTCCTCCTCGCGGCGAAGGCGTTCCTCCTCGCGCCGGCGGGCCTCCATCGCCTCGCGCTCGGCGCGGCTCTCGGCGATCTCGTTCTCGGTCTGACGCGCGCCTTCGAGCGCCCGCAACCGGGCGGCGCGCTCCGAGTCCGTGAGCGTACGAACCGGCGGTTCCGGCTTGACCTCGGGCTCGACGGTCTCGGCAACGGGCGCGGCCTCGACGGTCTCCTCGATCTTGGGCAGGTCCCGAACCTCGGTCATGGCTCCGTCGCCGCCCTGCTTGAACGTCCGCTTGCGGCGCACCTCGACGGCGACCGACTTGGTGCGGCCATGAGAGAAGCTCTGGCGAACCTGGCCGGCGTCGACCGTCTTGTTCAGCTCGAGCTTGCCCGGACGCGAGAGCGTGAGCTTCTTTTTCTTGCCGTCGTCGTTGTTATCCGTCATCTCTCGTCAGCTTTCCTGCAAAACCAGTTGCACGCCGTCTTCAGCGCGCGTTCCCCGTACGGCTTCCAGCCGCGCAGCGTCGCGAACCAGCCGCTCGGCCAGCCCGCCCGCGAACACGGCGGCATGAACCGCCCGGTCGCGGCCGAAAGGCTCGCCCAGCGCTTCAGCCGTCCACAGCGACAGCGTCGGGCCGTCGAAGGGCAGACGCGCCAGCTTTTCACGACCATCCGCCGCGCCGTCGGACGCTTCCAGCAGAACGGCGACGTCGCCGTCCTTCAGGGCGCCCCGCACCTTCTCGAACCCTGCCACCGCCTGTCCGGATCGCCGCGCCAGACCGATATGGTCGAGACACCGCCGGTCCAGAAGGTCCACAAGCCGGTCCGGAAGATCGGCCGGAACCGTCACGTTTCGCCGTGCCGCCTTCGAAAAGGCGTTCTCCGCGCAGGCGCGGCGCACTATATCCCGCGACGCCCCCAACCACAATCCGCGGCCCGGCAGCTTCTCCGCCAGATCGGGCACCGCCTCGCCGTCCGGCGAGACGACGAACCGGATCAAGCCGCCGCGCGGCCCGGTTTCCCGGGTCACGATGCAGCGCCGTTCCGGTACGTCTGCGGATTTATGGGGTGAAGGCCGGGTCATGGCGAAGGCTCAGCTCTCCTCCACCGCTTCCGCGGGCTCGGCGTCTTCGGCCGGGGCCTCTTCCGCGACCGGCTCGTCGTCGAACCAGTGCGCGCGGGCCGCCATGATGATGGCGTTCGCCTCGTCCTCGTCCAGCCGGTAGTCGGCAAGTATCCCGCGGCCTTCGCCTTCGCGGTTGCCCGGATCGATCAGCTCGTCGGTCGCGAGGTCGCCAAGATCGTCGATCGTCTTGATGCCGGCCTCGCCGAGGGTCACCAGCATCGCCGCCGACAGTCCCTCGATCGCCGCGACGTCGTCGCTGACGCCGAGTTCGCGCCGCGCTTCGGTCAGGCGCTCCTCTTCCTCGGTCAGGAAGTTCTGGGCGCGGGTGCGAAGCTCCTCGGCGATGTCCTCGTCGAAGCCCTCGATCGACAGCAGGTCCTCGATCGGCACGAAGGCGACCTCCTCGATCGACGAGAAACCCTCCGTGACGAGCAGGTGCGCGAGCACGTCGTCGACGTCGAGTCCGTCCATGAACATCTGCGAGCGCTGGCGGAATTCTTCCTGGCGGCGCTCCGATTCCTCTTCTTCGGTGAGGATCATGATGTCCCACTGGGTAAGCTGGGACGCCAGCCGCACGTTCTGGCCGCGCCGGCCGATCGCGAGGCTGAGCTGATCGTCGGGCACGACGACCTCGATCTTCTGCTGTTCCTCGTCGAGCACGACCTTGGTCACCTCGGCGGGCGCGAGCCCGTTGACGATGAAGGTCGCCGGGTCCGGCGACCACTGGATGATGTCGATCTTCTCGCCCTGCAGCTCGCCGACGACGGCCTGAACGCGGCTGCCGCGCATACCGACGCAGGCGCCCACCGGATCGATGCTGGAATCGTTGGACAGGACCGCGATCTTGGCGCGGCTGCCGGGGTCGCGCGCCACCGACTTGATCTCGATGATGCAGTCGTAGATTTCCGGCACTTCCTGGGCGAACAGCTTGGCCATGAACTGCGGATGGCTGCGCGAAAGGAAGATCTGCGGGCCGCGCATTTCCTCGCGGACGTCGTAGATATAGGCGCGGACGCGATCACCGGGCCGCAGCGATTCGCGCGGAATGGATTCGTCGCGGCGGATGACCGCCTCGGCGCGGCCGAGATCGACGGTGACGTTGCCGTATTCGGTCCGCTTCACGATGCCGTTGACGATCTCGCCGACGCGGTCCTTGTATTCCTCGTACTGGCGCTTGCGCTCGGCCTCGCGGACCTTCTGGACGATGACCTGCTTCGCGGTCTGGGCGGCGATGCGGCCGAAATCGATCGGCGGCAGCGGGTCGATGATGAAATCGCCGACCTGCGCACCGGGTTTCATGTTCTGAGCTTCCCTGGGCGTGACCTGGGTGACCTCGTTCTCGATTTCATCCGTCACTTCGAGATAGCGCGCCAGCTTGATATCGCCGCTTTTGCGGTCGATCTCGGCGCGCACGTCATGTTCCTGCCCGTACTTGGACCGCGCTGCTTTCTGGATCGCCATTTCCATGGCGACCAGCACCTCTTCTGCCTCGATCGATTTTTCCCGCGCGACGGCATCCGCGATCTGCAGAAGCTCGAGCCGGTCGTAACCGGCAACGGGGATGTTCTCCATATCAACCATGATCGTTCTTCCGTTTTGTCCCGGCGCCCAGCCGGTCGGTTGCGTCGTGCCCTCAGGCGTTGTGATCGTTCTGGCTCGCCGCGATCAGCTCGTCCGTCAGGATGAGCTTCGCGCGGTGAACGTTTTCGAAGGGGATCGAATAGCCCGTCCCCTCCACGTCGATGCGGACGTGATTGGCTTCCACACCGAGAAGTTTTCCGCGGAACCGCTTGCGGCCGTCCACCGGCAGCTCGCTCTCCACCCGCGCCTCGAAACCGGCATAGCGGCTGAAGTCGTCCAGCCGGACCAGCGGCCGGTCGATGCCGGGCGAGGAAACCTCGAGCGTATAGGCGCTCTTGATCGGATCCTCGACGTCGAGGATGGCCGATATGTTGCGGCTGATATCGGCGCAATCGTCGACCGTCATTTCCGCGCGGTCGGCGCGCTCCGCCATGATCTGCAGCCGCAGATTTTCGCCGCCGCTCAACTGAACGCGGACGAGTTCGTAGCCCATCGCATTGAGCGAGGGCTCGACGAGTTCGCCTATTCGTGCCGCCTGATCCATGCCTGCCGTGTACTTCCGCCGCTTACGTCCCGATTCCGTCCGTCGTCCGCCACGCGCCGAGAACCGGCGAAACGCCGAGACACTCAATCGCAAGCCAATAAAAAAAGCGGGCCGGGCCCACTTTCGAGGTCTTTTTGTTCCGCCCCGGAGGGCGTGTGGCGAATTGCGCTTAACCTAGTGCCGCACCCGGCGATTGGCAAGCCCTTATGCGGCCGTGCCGCGCGGCCGACGCCGGTAGGTCAGGAAGGCGCATCGGCGGCCCGCCGCGACGGCCTTCGCCTCGTAGCGCGTTTGGGGCCAGTCGCCGGGCCGCTCGCGCCAGTCCACCGGCCGCCGCGCCTGCCAGTCGAAATCGGCCTGCCGGCGCATGTGCATGAGGATCCACTCGAGATAGCCGGGATCGTCGGTCGCGATCCGAAGCTCGGCGCCGTCGACCAGCGCATCGGCGAGCTGACCCAGCACCGCATCCGAAACGATCCGCCGCTTGTGATGCCGCGCCTTGGGCCACGGGTCGGGAAACAGGATGAAAGCGCGATCGAGAGATGCCGGCGGCAGCCGCTCGACCAGCAGCCGGGCGTCGTCGCGAAACAGCCGGACGTTCTCGATCCCATCGGAATCGATCGTCCCGAGAAGCTTCACCACCCCGTTCATGAACGGCTCGCAGCCGATAACGCCGACATCCGGATGAGCCGACGCCTGCCAGGCGAGATGCTCGCCCCCGCCGAAGCCGATTTCGAGCCACAGCGGCCTCCCGTCGCCGAACAACGCGGCCGTGTCGAAATTGTCGACGTCGATTTCGAGCTTCGGAAGCAGTTCTTCCACGCGGGCGCGCTGCCCCGTGCGCAAACGCCGGCCGCGCCGCCGGCCATAGAGGATTCGGCGGCGCTCCGGCATCGTACGGTCAGACGGAAACGGCGATCAGGTCGCGGCGGACTTCAGCGCCTCGACGAGGTCGGTATTTTCCCACGAGAATCCGCCGTCCGGTTCCGCCTCCCGGCCGAAGTGGCCGTAAGCGGCGGTACGGGCGTAGATCGGCCGGCTCAGCTTGAGGCCTTCGCGGATGCCGCGGGGCGACAGATCCACGACTTCCTGAATGATGCCGCCGAGCTTTTCCTCGTCCATCTTGCCGGTTCCGTAGGTGTCGACATAAACCGACAGCGGCTTGGCGACGCCGATCGCGTAGGCGAGCTGGATGACGCACTTCTCCGCGAAACCCGCAGCGACGACATTCTTCGCGACCCAGCGCGCGGCATAGGCTGCCGAACGGTCGACCTTGGACGGATCCTTGCCGGAGAACGCGCCGCCGCCGTGCGGCGCAGCGCCGCCGTAGGTGTCGACGATGATCTTGCGGCCGGTCAGACCGCAGTCGCCGTCGGGACCGCCGATCACGAAGCGGCCGGACGGGTACACGTAGAACTCTTCCTCGGGGCACATCCAGCCGGCGGGCAGGACCTTCTCCACATGCGGGCGCACCACTTCGCGGATCTGGTCCTGATCGAGCGCCTCGTCGTGCTGCGTCGAAACGACGATCGACGTCGCGCGCACCGGCTTGCCGTTTTCGTAAAGCAGCGTGACCTGGCTCTTGGAGTCGGGGCCTAGGCCGCAGCTCGGGTCGGCGTGCCGCGCATCGGCGAGCGAGCGCAGAATTTCGTGGGAGTACTGGATGGGGGCGGGCATCAGCACGTCGGTCTCGGTGCAGGCATAGCCGAACATGATGCCCTGGTCGCCCGCGCCCTCGTCCTTGTTGCCCGCGGCGTCGACGCCCTGGGCGATATCCACGGACTGCTGGTGCAGATAGACCTGGACGTCCGCGTTCTTCCAGTGGAAGCCGTCCTGCTCGTAGCCGATGTCCTTGACGGCGGCCCGGGCGACTTCCTCGATCTTCTCGGGCGTAATGGAGTCGGGCCCGCGAACCTCGCCGGCAATGACGATACGGTTGGTCGTCGTCAGCGTCTCGCAGGCGACGCGCGACAGGGGGTCGCCGCCGAGGAAAAGATCGACGACCTCATCGGAAATGCGGTCCGAAACCTTGTCGGGATGACCCTCGGAAACCGATTCGCTCGTGAAAAGATAGCTGCCCCGTGGCACGTTCCGCCTCCTATAAATTTCTGTTGGTGGATCCGCTCGCCCGATCGCGGACGGCGGATCTGAAAACCGCTTCGCAGCCGGCAAGGCTTGTATGTACCGGCGCCCGCCAGTATTCGCAATTCAACGTCCCAACGTCAAGTCAATCGAATTGAGCGGGAATTCGAGTGGGACGCCGAATAGCGCGCGCGCAACGGCGCCGTCGCAACGGGTCCGTGCGACGGGGCCGCCAACCGGCGAATGCGGCCTTTCGGCCGCAATCAGTTCTGCGAAAAACTTTTTCCGAGCTGTTTGGTCAGTTCGAAGATGCGGCGCCTGACGCGCGGATCCTTGATCTTGTAGTAGGAGCGAACGAGTTCGAGCGTCTCGCGCTTCGCCATCGGGTCGTGATCGTATTCCGCCTGCGCCTCCTCGAGGGCGACGCTCCCCTTCTTCATCGAATAGGTGGGGGACAGCTCTTCGAAGAAATACGAAATCGGGACGTCGAGGACTTCGGAAATATGATGCAGCCGGCTGGCGCCGATGCGGTTCGCGCCGCGCTCGTACTTCTGAACCTGCTGAAACGTCAGACCGAGAGCCTCGCCGAGTTTTTCCTGGCTCATCCCGAGCATCGTCCGCCGCTGACGCACCCGGCTGCCGACGTGAACGTCTACGGCCTCCGGCCCGCCGCGGGTCCGCACAGGTTTGGCGCGTGTTTTCGCTTTTTGAATGTTATCTGCCATATCCCCGATGTCTTTTATTGTAATCATTCGTTTTGATTTGATGACCGAATCCAGCGACTTTTGGAAGCAACCGCTGCCGCCAATTCTTAACGCCGAATCCGAGAGGGACAATATACTATCGTATGCTATATCCGCCAGACGAATGTTTCAGATTGTTTCTTTTTTGTCTACCTCTTTGATTCTATTGACGATCAAAGAAGCGATCACGAGCAGGAGTAAAAAGGTCGCACCGCTCGCGTTTCCGATCTGAGCAAAAAGAGGTCGCGTCGACAAGGACTTCGGCAAAGCGCCGTCAATAATTCCCTTCCGGCCCAGATCGAGCCGCGCCGTCACCCGTCCGTAAGCATCGACGATCGCCGAAATACCCGTATTTGCGGACCGCACGAGGGGCAGGCCTTCCTCGACCGCGCGCAGCCGTGCCGACGCGAAGTGCTGATACGGCCCGGCGCTGCGGCCGAACCATCCGTCGTTCGTGAGCTGGAGCATAAATGCCGGCCGCTTTCCGGGCGCCACCACCTCGCCGGGAAAAATCGCCTCGTAGCAGATCAGCGGGCTGAACGGCGGCAGGCCGGGCACGGTCAGCGTAACCGGCCCGGGGCCCGGGGAAAAATCGATCGACCCTGACGTGATCTTGTCGAGCGGCAGGATGTCGCGAAACGGCACGTACTCGCCGAACGGCACCAGATGATGCTTGTCGTACGTCGCCGTCACGGCACCGGTGCCGTCGACGGCGACGAGACCGTTCCAGATCCGGGCGAGGCGGCCGGCATCGACGCGATATCGTGGGGCGCCGGTTATCAGCACGCCGCCGGTCGGCACGACGCCGCGCATCAGGCTCCGGCGCGCGGGATCCGTCGTTACCCCGAACGGCGCGGCGGTCTCGGGCCAGATCACGTGCGTGACGTCTCCGCCCGGCGACTGGCGGCTCATCTCGAGCTGCAGCGCGTAGTTTGCCGCCCGCCGGTCGGTGCGCCACTTGTCGCGCTGGTCGATATTCGCCTGCACGAGCCGCAGCTTCACGCCGGGGACCGCGCCCGTTTCGGCTGCGGACAGGCGGACCGCGCCGGCGGCCGCAACGGCGGCGAGCACCGCGGCCCCGGCAAGCGCCCCGGCCC
>JAYPTI010000089.1:2258-13902 GCA_038133505.1 Alphaproteobacteria bacterium | reverse complement strand
AGAGGTAATCGCCTACGTTGCGGTCAAATCCGGAGAAACCCTGTCGGAAGACGATGTGAAATCGTGGTGCGGGAACTCGCTGCCGGCCTTCAAGGCGCCGAAGCAGGTGCTTTTCATGGACGATTTGCCCAAGTCGGACCGTGGCAAGGTGCTTCGGGACGAACTCAAGGGTATCTGGCAAAAGTCGCAGTAATCCGCCCATTCGGCCGCGGATTTGCGCAACATTAATGCCGAGCGTGCTACGACCTCCGGGTTGTCCCGGAGAAAGTCTGTATGACTGCTGCTGCCGTATCGATCGCTGAACAGGGGCCGCACGCGCGCTTCGCCGAAGCCGCTGCGGCCGATGAAACGGATTTTACCTTCCGCTGCCTCGGATACGACTTCCACGCGTGGATCGATACCGGCGCGGGCGCCCCGTCGCTGTGCGTCGCGTGCGATCTGGGTGATCTTCCGTTCAGCGCCGAGAACCGCAACGGCCGCCGAAACGCCCTGACCGTCCTCAGCCGGACGTCGGACCTCGGCGATACCAAACTCTATCTCACCGGTTTCAGACGGATATCGCTGCTGACGAAGGCGCCGGTCTCGGATGCCGACGATACGGTCGAACTTATCAGCCGCGCCGCCTGGTCCGTGTGCCGCGTCCTCGGATATATCGATATGCTCGGCGAGTTCCTGGGACAGCCCAAACAGCCGGAATCCCAGCCCGCGTCCTGAGGTCAGTTCACCTGCGGGAGAATGAAGACCTGCCCGGGATAGATCAGATCCGGGTTCCGTATCTGATCCTTGTTCGCTTTGAAAATCAGAGTATAGCGCTTGCCGCCCCCGTACACGCGGCGAGACAGGCCCCAGAGCGTATTGCCGGGCTGAATGAAAACGACCGACTCGCCCGCGAGGGTCGCGAAGGGCTCCGCGCGCGAAAACGGCAGTTCGACGCGCGCGACGACCTTGCCTGACGCATCGACCTCGTCCACCCGCATCTTGTAGAGGCCCGGTTTTACCGGCACGTCGGGCACGACCGACCAGACGCCGCGTTCGTCCGCCGTCGCCCGGCCGATGAACTCGTTGTCGAGGTAGATGCGGACTTCGGAGCCCGGCTTGGCGCGGCCCGAAATGCCCAGCTTGTCGCCTGTGTTGCCGTAGTCGATCGAATTCAGGGCCAGCCCCGTCCCCGTACCGCCGCCTCCGGGCGTCTGAAGGACGACAGATGCCCCCTCGCCCGACTTCGGCACCGCGACGGCAAGCGGCGAGGAAGGCCCGCTGGCCGGACGTCCGGCAATATCCTTGCCGGTCTCGGGCACGACGACGACGACGGTGCGAACCGACTCGACGTCCGATCCGTCGGGCAGCTTCGCGATGATCGTCAATTCGTGGGAGCCGGCGTCCAGCGGCGTTCGCGGCACCAGCACCCACTCGCCCCGGCTGTCCGCCTGAACGGTTCCGATCCCGCGGTCGCCTATCCGAACCGTCACCGTCGAATTCGGCGGCGCGCGCCCGGCAATGACAATATCGCCCTGCGGATTGACCCGGACGATGTCGAACGACGGCGATTGCGAGGCAGCGGCGGCGGGTGCTTTTTCCCCGGCGTTCGGCGATGCGCCGCCCGATGCCGCGGTTCCGTCACCTGCCGACTGCGAGCCTGCCTTTTCGGCGGGTGCCGACGGCTGCTCAGGCGTTGAGGCGGGAGCGCCGGTATCCGTTGCCGCGGTCTCCGCGGGGAGCCGGACGGCACCGACCGGTCTGTCGGGTTCGCGATCGATGAAGAAGGTCAGCACGATCGCCGCAAGGACGATCAAACCGCCCAGAATGCCGACGATAAGGGGTCTATTCACGCTGCCTCGCTTCCAATCCCCGTTATACCCACCCGGAGAATACGGTTATCCGGGGAATCGCGCCACGATTCTCCGGGAAACCAGCTATTTGGCGCGCTTTATTTCGTTTTTTACCGGCTTGAGCGCCTTCAGATAGGCGGCAATGGCCAACCGGTCGGCATCCGTCAGCTTGCCGGTATTGTGTTCGATGACGTCTGCCATCAGCGATCCGGCGAAATCGAACTCCGGCGTGGCGCCGGATTTGAGATAGTCAGCGATCTGCTGCACGGTCCAACCGAGGCCGGTCCCCGGATCGGGCGTCAGGTTGGGGACGATAGCGCCTTCGGGCCCGTTTCCGCTGCCGGCGAGCCACTTGTCCCGGTCGAGGCCGCCCAGCTTGTTGCGCGGTGTGTGACATTCCCCGCAATGGGCGAGCGCGTTGCTGAGATAAGCGCCGCGGTTGACCTGTTCCGTCGCCGCCGGATCGGGCTTGAACTCGCCCTCCTTGAAGAACAGCAGCTTCCAGCCGAACTGCAGGAAGCGCCAGCTGAACGGGAACGCGATATCGTGCTTCGGTGCGGCTACCGGCACGGGCGGAATCGTGTCCATGTAGGCTTTGATCGCCCGAAGGTCGTCGGTCCTGATCTGGGTATAGGAGGTGTACGGGAAGGACGGGAAAAAATGCGCGCCGTCAGGCCGTTTTCCCTCGCGCATAGCGCGAATGAAGTCGTCTTCCGACCACGCGCCGATGCCGTGGGTCTTGTCCGACGTGATGTTGGGCGGATAGAAGGTTCCGAAAGGGGTGACGATCGGTGCGCCCCCCGCGAACGGCGCGCCTTTCTTCTTGTAGTCGGTATGACAGCTGATGCAGCCGCCCGCAGTGACAAGGTACCGCCCCTGTTCGACACGGTCGCCGGTTTGCGCCGAGGCGGCGCCCGCCGCCCCGAACATTGCCGCCGCGAAGACGAGCCTTTTCAGCAACCGGTGCATTCCCAAAATCCGTTTCTCCAACCCCCGCTTGATGCGACGGGAGTTTCGTGGTTTCTCGCATTGGGTCAAGTGACGGCAATCACACACCCCGACAGATGAACACGCTTGGCGCGTCGATCATCCCGCACCGAAGAGGAAACATGGCAACCCCGAGCATTCGATCAATCTGCGTCTTCTGCGGCGCGTCCGTGGGCAACGATCCTGCCTATGCCGCCGGTGCTGCCGAACTGGGCAGGCTCATGGCCGAGCGAGGCATCCGCCTCGTCTTCGGCGCCGGCCATGTCGGCATGATGGGTACCGTTGCTGACGCCGTCCTCGGCAACGGCGGCGAGGCGATCGGCGTCATTCCCGAGTTCCTCAAGGACCGCGAACTTGCCCATACCGGTCTTACCGAATTGCATGTCGTCGAGACGATGCATGTCCGCAAGCAGATGATGTTCGACCTGTCGGACGCCTTCATCGTATTGCCCGGCGGGCTCGGCACGCTTGAGGAACTTTTCGAGATGATTACCTGGCGCCAGCTCGGCCGCCACGAAAAGCCGATCGTCCTGATCAGCACCAACGGCTATTGGGATCCGTTCGAGGAACTCGTTCAGCGCGTCGTGGACGGCGACTTCGCGCACGGACGGGTGGATACGTATTTCAGTCTCGCCGCCCATCCGGCGGAAGCGCTCGACCGCATACTCGGCGCCTGACACCGAATGGAAAAGGCCCGCCCCGTGCTGACGGGGCGGGCCTTTTTTCGCGTCGAGCCGGTTGCGACGATCAGGCGCCCCAGGGCGTGATCGCCTCCTTGAGCGCCTTGTAGCCGTCGAGGAAGCCCGGGCGCTTGCCGGCATAGACCTTGTCGAAGGTCGCCAGCGCGCTGTCGAGATAGGAACGCAACTCGGCATTGTCCGGGTTGGCGTCGAGATAGGCATCCCGGATCAGCACGAAATGGATGCGCGGATCGTAAGGCTGCTTGGTGCCGCCCATCGACTCGTCGCCGTCCAGCAGGCGCAGCAGCATCGCATCGGCCGAGCCCAGCGTCTGCTCGTGGATCGGCGGTCCCGCCATGCGGTGCATGACAGACGTCATGTCGCGGCCGTTGCCCGTGGTGTAGCCCATCTCGGCCCACGCCTTGCCCATGTCGATTTCCTGGCCGATATGCTTGGCGACGATTAAGCCGAACGCACGCAGCGGGTCGGAGACGTCGGCCAGCAGGTCGGTCAGGCGGTCGCCGTCGAGATCGGTCGCCAGAATGATGCAGTCGCGCTTCTCGATCAGGTCCCACAGCAGCAGGCCGTAGTTGGTGTCCGAGATGTGCTGTTCGATCCGGCCGCCCCAGTTTTCCATGCCTGCCTTGAAGTCGGCGGGGAGCAGCTTGATGATCTTGTCGATCCGCTCCTTGTGCTCCTCGTAGGGATCGACCGCGTACTTGCGGCCGACCTCGAACTTGGTGCCCTGCAGCAGCCAGGAATGCAGACCGGCATTGATGCCGTCTTCCATCGCCTGGGTCGGCTTGGTCGCGACGCGGCCGAGCCGGCCGGTCTCATGGACCATCTTGAGGAACAGGCGGTTCGCGTAGGCGAGCTGAACGCCGGGCGTGTTCATCTCAGAATGGACGATGCCATCGTCGTTCACCGTGAACTTCGCGCGGTCCTGCGAGTACGGCAGGCACGGCATGCAGCGGACGACGGTGATCGGACCGTAGGGGCGGACGTTGCAGTAGACGCCGGCCTGGGTGCGCAGCGGCGCATTGGCCGACTTGCCCATGACGACGACCTTGCCGCCCTTGCCGTCGTTGACGTAGGCGTCGCCCGCGGTCGACCACTTGATCGACGTGCAGGGCATGTTGCCGAACCAGCCGAGCGGCGCGAGCTTGGTATCGTGGCGGTACTGCGACCACATCGGCACCGCGTAGAACGGCAGGCCGAGAATGTCGATCGCGGCGATGGTGCCGAGCAGCGCATACGCGTCCGTCAGCGAATGGGCGACGGGATTGACGTTGCCGGTGAAGTTGCCGCCCCTCCAGACGACCGCATCGGGAAAACCGTCGGGCTTGAGGTCACCCTGTTCGAACATCTCCTCGAAGATGGCGAACAGATCGCCGCCGTCGGCTTCCGTCCGTGCAATGTTCATAAGATTGATCATGGGGCCTCTTCCTGTACCTCTGTTTGAATGCGTCACCGGTGCGACGGCACCGGCGGGATTTCGTCTATGGGAAAGCTCGGGGCGCGGTTCGCTGCCGCCGCCGAAACCGGGCATAAAATGCTGGGTTCGGCCGTTTCTGTAAAGGGGCGGATGGTCGCATTCCCCGAACGGCCCGCCGGGGCTCCGGAACCGAGCAATTCCGCCCGTTTACGGCGGCTAGCCGCTGTCCAGGACACTCCCTCCTTCGGCTTCGATCGCCTCCCGCAGGCCCGGCTCGGCTTCCATAAGATGGGTGAAGTTCCGCTTGTCCAGCCGCAGAAGCTGACACTCGGTCAGCGTGGTCACCGTCGCGCGGCGGGCGCCTCCCTCCAGAAGACCTCGCGCGCCGAAAAACTGACCGTCATGGACGTGATAGACATCGTTCGGCATGTCGACCTCGAGCTCGCCGGATATGACGAAATACATCGCGTCCGCCACCTCGCCGCGACGAATGATAGTGTAGCGCGCCGGCACGATCTCGGGCGACAGCAGCTCCACGATGTCGGAGATGCGCTCCGCGTCGAGAACCGAGAAGCCGGGCACCTTGGCGACGAGATTCCAGGTTACGACGAAGTTGCGCCGGCTCGCTTCTTCCATGTAGCCGGCGGCGAAGATCGACGTCCACAGCACGAAGACGCCGATGCCGAGAACCATCACGATGCTGCCGACGATCCGCCCTCCCGCCGTGACGGGGGTTACGTCGCCATATCCCACGGTCGTCAGTGTCGCCATTGCCCACCACATCGAATCGAGAATGCTGCCGAATACCTCCGGCTGGGCGTTTCGCTCGAGCATGTACATGAACCCCGACGACACGACGAGCAGCACGCCGAGGATGTACAGCGAGCCGAAAACCGTTCGCCATTGCTTGCGCACGACGTAGCCCATCGTCACCAGCGCCGGGGAATAGTGGGCGATCTTGAAAATCGTGATCAGACGGAAGAGCCGCAGAAACCGGAGATCCGCCGGAATGACGAACGCCAGATAGAACGGCAGGATTGCGGCGAGATCGATCAGCGCCAGCGGGCTGATCATATAGCGAAGCCGGGCATGCATCGGCGATTACAGCACGAAACGCGGATGCTCGGGCGCCGCCCATATCCGCCCCGCATACTCCACCGTGAAAGCGATCACCACGACGATTTCGATCAGATCGAAAAGATCCAGGTAATCGGCAGCGAGGCGCTTGTCCGACTCGAGAATGATCGCCGCCGTGCTGATCAGAATCAACGAGACCAGAACGATGTCCATGATCGTTCTCGGACGGTCGCCGTGGCGGTCGCCGTCGAGCAGTTCGAATACGCGGACACGCAGGGCCTTCATGGGCCGCTCCCGCCGTGCAGGTTAAATCAGGCTGCCTGTTCGCCGATGGCCGAGGCGATGGCCTCGAGCGCGGCATCCGCCGCCGAACCGTCGGGGCCGCCGGCCTGTGCCATGTCGGGCCGCCCGCCGCCGCCCTTCCCGCCGAGCGCAGCGGAACCGACGCGCACGAGATCGACGGCGCTCAGCCGGTCGGTCATGTCGTCGGTCACCCCGACAACGATGGACGCCTTGCCGTCGTCGACCGACACGATCGCCGTCACGCCGGAACCGATCTGCTTCTTGATGTCGTCGGCAAGCGGCTTGAGCTCCTTCGCGGGAACGCCGTCGAGCTTCCGGGGCGCATATTTGAGGCCCGCGATCTCGCGCACCTCGCCGCCCGAGCCGCCTTCCCCGCCGCCGCCGGTCGCGAGCTTGCGGCGCAGGTCGGAAATCTCGCGCTCCATCCTGCGGCGCTCGTCGAGGAGCGCGGCGATACGCTCCGGCACCTCTTCCGGCGCCGTCTTGAGTTCCGACGCGGCCGACTGCAGCGACGCCGTGTTGGCGGTCACGAAATCCTCTGCGGCGGCGCCGACAACTGCCTCGATGCGGCGGACGCCCGCGGCGACGGCACTGTCGCTCAGGATGCGGAAGAAGCCGATGTCGCCGGTGCGCGAAACATGCGTCCCGCCGCACAGCTCGACCGAAAATTTCTCGTCGTTCCCGCCCATGGTGACGACGCGCACCTCGTCGCCGTATTTTTCGCCGAACAGTGCCATGGCGCCCTGCTCGATCGCTTCGTCGGGCGTCATCAGCCGCGTGTCGACGGGCGTGTTGAGCCGGATACGCGTATTAACCTCGCGTTCGATGGCGCGCAGGTCGCCGCTTTCGATCGCCTTCGGGTGCGAAATGTCGAAACGCAACCGGTCGGGCGAAACCATCGAACCCTTCTGCGTCACGTGATCGCCGAGCCGGCGGCGGAGCGCCTCGTGCAGGAGATGGGTCGCCGAATGATGGGCGCGCAGCGCGGACCGCCGCGGTCCCTCCACCGTGAAGTTCGCGGTCATGCCCACGCTGAGCGTCCCCTCGCGAACGCGGCCGATATGAACGTGCAGATCGCCGAGCTTCTTCTGGGTGTCGGTCACATCCACGACGCCGCCGTCGAACGCCACCGTGCCGCGGTCGCCCTGCTGGCCGCCGGATTCTGCATAGAATGGGGTCTGGTTGGCGACGAAGGTCACGTCCGTTCCGGCGGACGCGCTATCGCTCTCGGCGCCGTCGACGACGATGGCGGTGATCGCGCCTTCCGCGGTCTCCGCCGTGTAGCCAAGGAATTCGGTCGCGCCGGTCCGCTCGCGAACGTCGAACCAGACGCTCTCGTCGGCCGCATCGCCGGAGCCGGCCCAGTTCTTCCGCGCTTCGGCGCGCTGGCGCTCCATCGCGACGTCGAAACCGTCGGTGTCAACGGCGCGTCCCTGGCCGCGCAAGACGTCCTCGGTCAGGTCCAGGGGAAAGCCGTAGGTGTCGTAGAGGCGGAACGCGACATCGCCGGGGAGCGCCTCGCCGTCGCCGAGCTTGCCTGTTTCCTCGGACAGCAGCCGCAGCCCGCGGCCGAGCGTCTCCTTGAAGCGGGTTTCTTCGAGCTTCAGCGTCTCGGTGACGAGCGCCTCGGCGCGGTTCAGTTCGGGGAAGGCCTTCCCCATCTCGCCGACGAGCGCGGGGACGAGCTTCCACAGGAGCGGTTCGTCGCAGCCCATGATGTGCGCGTGGCGCATGGCGCGCCGCATGATCCGGCGCAGGACGTATCCGCGCCCTTCGTTGGACGGCAGCACGCCGTCCGCCATCAGGAAGCTGGAAGCGCGCAGGTGGTCCGCGATCACGCGGTGCGAGACCTTGTGCTCGCCGTCGGCCTCGACGCCCGACGCGGCGGCCGACGCCTCGATCAGGTTGCGCATGAGGTCGATGTCGTAATTGTCGTGCTGGCCCTGGAGGACCGCGGCGATGCGCTCGAGCCCCATGCCGGTGTCGATCGACGGGCGCGGCAAGTCGTTGCGCGTCTCCGCGTTGAGCTGCTCGTACTGCATGAAGACGAGATTCCAGATCTCGATGAACCGGTCGCCGTCCTCGTCCGGGCTGCCGGGCGGGCCGCCGGGAATGTCCTCGCCGTGATCGTAGAAAATCTCGGAACAGGGGCCGCACGGGCCGGTATCGCCCATCGACCAGAAATTGTCGCTGGTCGGGATCCGGATGATGCGGTCCTCGGAGAGGCCCGCGATCTTCTTCCACAGGTCGAACGCCTCGTCGTCCTCGGAGAAGACCGTGACGAGCAGCTTCTCCTTCGAGAGGCCGTATTCTTTCGTAACCAGGTTCCACGCGAGTTCGATCGCGACATCCTTGAAATAGTCGCCGAACGAGAAATTGCCGAGCATCTCGAAGAACGTGTGGTGACGCGCGGTGTAGCCGACGTTTTCGAGGTCGTTGTGCTTGCCGCCGGCGCGGACGCATTTCTGCGACGTGGTCGCGCGGCTGTAGGACCGGTGCTCCAGCCCGGTGAAGACGTTCTTGAACTGCACCATGCCGGCGTTCGTGAACAGCAACGTCGGGTCGTTGTGCGGCACGAGCGACGACGACGAGACGATCTCGTGGCCGTTGGCTCCGAAATAATCCAGAAAAGCCTTACGAATATCGCTGGTCGTCACTGTCATCTGTCCGTTTCCGTAAATCGCCCGCCGAGAGGCCTTCAGGCCCGCCCAAGTCGTTGGCAACCCGATATAATTTCGTGCCGGGGAAGCGAACGGTTTTAGCCTTCGCCGGGCCGGGTGTCCAGAACTCCGGCGCGCCGTCCCACCGGATGGGCAACGTCCCCCGGCAGACCGCGACCGTCCGCCCGGAACGCCGGCGAAACGCAAAACGGGCCCCATTCGGGGCCCGCAGAGCACTCAGGGAACGGGAGGCGCTACATCGCGGCTTCTTCGTCCGTCTCGTCGACTTCGTCGGCGATGCCCGGATCGGCCAGCGCCGCCTCGTTGAGTACGCCGGCGTGTCCCAGGATCTCGCGCTGGAGCTTGTCCGCGATGTCGGGATTCTCGGCGAGGAACGCCTTCGCGTTTTCGCGGCCCTGCCCGATGCGCTGGTCGCCGTAGGAGAACCAGGAGCCCGACTTCTCCACGATGCCGGCCTTGACGCCGAGATCGACCAGCTCGCCGGTCTTCGAGATGCCGGCACCGTACATGATGTCGAATTCGATCGTCTTGAAGGGTGGTGCGAGCTTGTTCTTCACCACCTTCACGCGGGTCTGGTTGCCGACGATCTCGTCGCGGTCCTTGATCGCACCGATCCGGCGGATGTCGAGGCGCACCGAGGAGTAGAACTTGAGCGCGTTGCCGCCCGTCGTCGTCTCGGGGCTGCCGAACATGACGCCGATCTTCATGCGGATCTGGTTGATGAAGATGATCAGGCACTGCGAGCGGTTGATCGAGCCGGTCAGCTTGCGCAGCGCCTGGCTCATCAGCCGCGCCTGCAGACCGACATGCGTGTCGCCCATCTCGCCCTCGAGCTCGGCCCGCGGCACCAGCGCCGCAACCGAGTCGATGACGATGACGTCGATCGCGCCGGACCGCACCAGCGTATCGGCGATTTCGAGCGCCTGCTCGCCCGCGTCCGGCTGCGAGATCAGCAGTTCCTCGATATCGACATGGAGCTTCCGCGCATAGACCGGATCGAGCGCGTGCTCGGCGTCAATGAACGCGCACGTCCCGCCCTTCTTCTGGGCCTCGGCGACGATGTGCAGAGCCAGCGTCGTCTTGCCCGAGCTCTCCGGGCCGTAGATTTCGATGATGCGGCCACGCGGCACGCCGCCGATGCCGAGCGCGATGTCGAGCCCGAGCGAGCCGGTCGACACCGCGTCGATGTCGGCGTTCGAGGCTTCCTCGCCCAGCTTCATGATGGAGCCCTTGCCGTGGGCCCGTTCGATCTGGCTGAGCGCCGCTTCCAGCGCTTTCGCCTTGTCGGCGGCGGATCTTTCCATGATATCTCTGTCGATCACTCTGAGATTGGCTTCAGCCATTCTGCCCTCCTGTTTGCGGCAATGCCATAAGCATCAATGCGGCGCTGCGGCCCCTGGGGAACAGAATGTACTCTTTTTGTTCTCATTGGCAACGGTTTTTTCAAATAATTGAAAACACGTTGTTTTCGAAGACAAATTCCGGGTTTGTTCCGGTTTTTAACTATCGCATATATCGCAAGGAAACACGGCCGGCGATTCGCCGCAATGCGGGCGCCCTAACCGAGCGGGCGCATGTCCACGGCAACGTCGACGCGGTGCTCGCCGCCGCCGACGACCATGCCGTTGATCGGGCTGACGTCGCCGTAGTCGCGCCCCCAGTCGACAGTGACGTGCTCGGTCGTCGGCACGTGGTTGTTGGTCGGATCGACGTCCATCCAGCCGTAGCCGGGCGACCATACGGACAGCCACGCGTGCGACGCGTCCGCGCCCACCAGCCGCTCCTTCCCCTCCGGCGGATGTGTCAGGATGTAGCCGCTGACGTAGCGCGCGGCGATGCCATGGGCGCGCAGGCAGGCAATCTGCAAATGCGCGAAATCCTGGCAGACCCCACCGCGCTCCTCGAAGACCGTATCGACGGGCGTAGCGACATCGGTGACGCTGTCGTCGAATTTGAAGTCATTGAAAATCCGCCCCATCAGGTCGAGCGCGACCTCGAGGACGGGCCGCCCTGGCGCGAAAGAGGCGGCGGCATATTCCCGGACGCGCGAGCCCGCCATCGTCATCGGCGAATCGTAGAGGCACTGCGCCGCATCGAGAGCCTCTGCGTTCGCCGCACGGGCAAGAAGATCGGCGACCGTCTCCCACGGCGGCGACGTCCAGGGTTCGACGGGCGGCGCGCCGAAGACGTCGACCGTGCTGCGCGCGACGATCGAGAGCTCGGCATGCGACTCCTCGATCGTGACGTGCGTCGCGGTATTGCCGAAATAGTCGACGGAGTCACGGATCACCGTCGCCGCCGGCTCGATGAACAGATTGTGGCGCTCGACGTTCTGTCCCGCGGTCGGACGCGGACACATATGGAGCAGATGATGGGAGATCGAGACCGGCTGCGCGTACTTGTAGGTCGTCCGGTGGTCGATATCGTAGATCACGTCTGAGAATCCGCCGCACCGCTGCTACGCACCGCCAGCACGTGGGTGAAGTATGTCTGCGCGAGGGCGTCCGAGATGCTCTGGGCGCTTTCCTGGTGGTCGCGGAGGAACCTGTCGAGCCGGGCGCGGCGGCCGCGGCCATCGGCCTCGAGGGCGAGCTGCGACATGTCGGCCAGACGGATGGCGCTCCGCATCTCCTCCGCGAGATAGTTCTGGCG
>JAYPTI010000089.1:1477-2248 GCA_038133505.1 Alphaproteobacteria bacterium | reverse complement strand
GGACGTCGGCCTGGAACGCGAGCGAGCGCGGATTCGTGTCGTCCGAAATCAGGAGATCGAGAACGGCCGGAAGCTGAACCGTCGCGAAATACCGCGTCCGGTGCGGCGCCGCGCCGGTACCGCTGTCGTCGTTCTCAGGTGGCCGCGGCGGCATATCCGCGACTGACGGTCAGTCCGCCTCGAAGACCACGAGTTCTATCCCTTCCGATACCCTGTCGCCGACCGCGAACGGCATCGCAACCACCGTGCCGTCGGCCTGCGCGCGGATGGAGTGCTCCACCTTCATCGCCTCGATGACGATCAGCACCGTTCCCGCCGCGACGCGCTCGCCCTCGGCGACCGGCGTCGCGACGACGATGCCGGGCATGGTCGACCGCAACGAGCCCGCCAGCGAGCCGGCCCCATCCCCGATTGTGAGCGGATCGACGATCTCGGCGACGTAACGGTCGCCGTCCGCGAATACGGTCAGGCGGTTTCCATCGCGATAGACGTCCCCTTCGGGGAAATCCGCCCCGAGCGGCTGCCCGTCCCGCAAAAGCTCGCCGGCCCGATACGAAAACGAATGGTTCTCGCCGTTTGCCGAAATCTCGATGCGCCGCGACGCGCCGCCGCCGAGCCGCCATCCACGGGAATCGGACCAGGGATCGTTCGAACCGGTAGATCCGCCTGTCAGGCCGGAGAGGGCGGCAAGAGCCAGGATCGGGTCGGGGACGGGATCGATACGGATGAGATCGTCGAGCGTCTCAACCAAAAACCCGGTATCCACGACTC
>JAYPTI010000089.1:0-1467 GCA_038133505.1 Alphaproteobacteria bacterium | reverse complement strand
TCCGGAAGTCTCGATGGTCGACGATCGCGCGCAGGAAACGTTCGTTCGTCATCGGCCCGGCAAGCCGCAGCGACGCGAGCGCGGCGGAGAGCCGGTCGCATGCCGCCTCGCGGCTGCCGGCATGCGCGACGATCTTGGCAACCATCGGGTCGTAGTCGACGGTCACGATGTCGCCTTCGCGAATACCCGTATCGACGCGGATGCCCTCGTCCTCCGGCCAGGCGAGATGGGCGATACGGCCGAAGCCAGGCCGGAAATCGGCGGCAGGATCCTCCGCATAGAGACGCGCTTCGACGGCATGGCCGCGGCAGGCAATATCCGCCTGCCCGACCGGCAACGGTTCCCCCGAGGCGATGCGAAGCTGCCATTCGACAAGATCGATGCCGGTGACCGCCTCCGTGACGGGGTGCTCGACCTGCAGCCGCGTGTTCATCTCGATGAATCGGAAATCGCCGTCGGCGCCGACGAGAAACTCCACCGTTCCGGCGCCGACATAGCCGACGGCGCCGGCCGCCGTCACCGCTGCCGCGCACAACGCGCGTCGCGTTGCGTCGTCGAGGTTCGGTGCCGGCGCTTCCTCGATCACCTTCTGGTGCCGCCTCTGCACGGAGCAATCGCGCTCGAACAGATGGACAACGTTGCCGTGGCGGTCGCCGAAGACCTGGACCTCGACGTGCCTGGCGTGCGGCAGATACTTCTCGATCAGCAGGCCGTCGTCGCCGAACGCGGCCTTGGCCTCCCGCCGGCCCGCCGCCAGCGCCTCAACCAGTCCGTCCGGTCCGTGGACGACGCGCATACCTCGGCCGCCGCCGCCGAGCGCCGGCTTTACGATGACGGGATAGCCCGCTTCTTCCGCGGCGCGGGCCAGCGACGCGTCGTTCTGGGACGCGTCCGGATCGCCGGCGAGCACGGGGACGCCCGCTGCGGCCATGATGCGTTTGGCCTCCGCCTTGGACGCCATCGCGCGGATCGCCGCGGCGGTCGGCCCGATGAAGACGATGCCCGCGTCGGCGCAGGCGTCCGCGAAACCCGCGTTTTCCGACAGGAACCCGTACCCCGGGTGGATCGCCTGCGCGCCGCTGTCGCGCGCCGCCGTCACGATGCGGTCGATATTGAGATAACTCTCGGAGGATGGCGCCGCGCCGAGCCGGACCGCCTCGTCCGCACGCTCGACATAGAGCGCATTTCTGTCGGCGGACGAATAGACCGCGACCGTCGCAACGCCCAGACGGCGGCACGTCTCGATGATCCGGCAGGCGATTTCGCCGCGGTTGGCGATCAGGACTTTGTCGAACACCCGCGCATACTAGAGCAACAACGCGACCACCGCGCCTGTCATGCAGGTCGCGATGACGCCCGACAGGATCGACTTGAGGCCGAGCCCCAAGATCTCGCGCCGCCGGTCGGGCGCAATGGCGCCGAGCCCGCCGATCATGATGCCGAGACTGCCGAAATGGGCGAAGCCGC
>JAYPTI010000088.1:0-13916 GCA_038133505.1 Alphaproteobacteria bacterium | reverse complement strand
GCCGACGCTGATCGCTTCGCCGATGCCGCGCGTGCCGCCCGTGACCAGCGCGACGCCCTGCGTCGGGTGGTTCGGCTGCAAGGTCTCGCCGCTCATTCCGCGGCGATCGCCTGTTTGCGGCTTTGCGCCTTGGCCTTCTTTGGCACCTTGATGCCGTAGAACTTCGCCGGGTTGTCGAACAGGATCTTCTCGCGCTGGCGCTTGGAGATGTCGCGGCGGGCCGACAGATCGTCGCCCGAGCCCTCCCGCGCCTCCAGGTGCGGCATGTCCTCGGACACCATGATGTTGTCCTCGCCGAGATAGTCGATCACCTGCGGCAGCAGCCGTTCGCCCGCCTCGCAGGTCGTATAGATCCGGTTCTTGTAGCTTTCCGGGTTCTTCGACGTGATCGGCTCGAGGCCGAACGACGAGCGGAAGAACTCGCCGACCGGGTAATAGTGGTCCATCCGCTCCAGGTACCACGGAATCCATCCCGCGCCGCCTTCGAGGAAGATCGCCCGCAGCTTAGGATGACGGCCGAGGATGCCGCCGCCCGCGAACGAATAGAAGCCGATCAGCAGCGGCAGCGTGAACGAGACGTTCAGCGACGACGAATGCTCGTCGCACATCTGGCGCAGCGGCCCCGGCCAGCCGACATGAACGGCGATGGGCAGGTTGCATTCCGCGGCCGCGGCCCAGACCCGGTCGTAGCGGGCGTCGTGGAGCATGGTGTCGTTGACCGTGCCGTAGCACATCAGGCTGACCGCGCCGGCGTCCTTCACCCGGTAGACCTCTTTTTCGGCGGCCTTCGGGCTGCGCAGCGGAAGCGAGGCCGACCATTTCAGCCGGCCCGGCGCTTCGGCGCAGCGTTCCTCGACCCAGCGGTTGTAGCTGATCTCGAGCGCCGCCTGGAAATCGTCGTCGTCGGTCATCGGCGCGAACAATAGCGTCGGATAGATGACCTGCACGTCGACGCCGGCGCGGTCCATGTCCGCCAGGCGGGCCGGAACGTCCATCAGCGACTGGTTGCCGACAGAGAACTCCTTCATGCCGGCGTGGACCGACGTCAGCGGGCAGCCGATCTGGATCGTGCCCGGCCCCCAGGTCCACTGCATCGCTTTGCCGTCGACCAGCCAGAACGAGTTGTCGACGCCCATGTACGGCGCGTCCTTCGGCGGGATCGTGACCGCGACGGGGCGGCGGTGACGGTATTTCTTCGGAAGATAGTCCCAGGTCTCTTCGACCTCGTATACGTGCGAGTCAGCGTCGATATAGGCCATGTCGCCCTCCCTCTCTGATGCTGCCGACGGTTCTTATGGGTCGTTGATAAAACGATAGGCACCGGCGAAATGCCGGTCAACGCAAATCGTTCGCAACCGAACGATATTGCCCGTCGCGCTTTTCAATTCCGTCGGCGCGCGTACAATGGCCGCAACAAGAACGGGAGGAACGGGTGCTCGATGCCCTTCGTTTCGACGGCGCCGCCGTCGTCGTGACCGGCGGCGGGACCGGGATCGGACAAGCCTGCTGCATAGGTCTCGCCGAACTGGGCGCGCGGGTGATCGCGACGGGACGGACACGCGACAGGCTGGAGGAGACGGCGGGACTGCTCGCCGACGCCGGCCACGCGTGCGACGTCTTCCCGATGGATGTCACCCGCGCCGACGAGGTCGAGGCGCTCCGCGGCCACGTCGAGACGGCCTACGGCAGCGTTAAGGCGCTGATCAACAACGCCGGCGACAACTTCCGCTCGAAGATCGAGGACCTGTCCGAGCAGGACTGGTACCGGCTGATCGACGTCGACCTGACCAGCGTATTCCTGATGACGAAGGCGTTCCTGCCGCTGCTGCGGAAACACCCCGGGGGTGCTGCCATCGTCAACAACGCCTCCATTTACGGGCTCGTCGGCAATCCGCTGATGCCGGTCTACTGCGCGGCGAAGGGCGGCGTGCTGGGGCTGACGCGTCAGCTCGCCTGCGATTACGGCAAGGAGAACATCCGTGTGAATGCGGTCTGTCCCGGCCCGACCATGTCTCCCCGCGTGCGCGGATATATCGAGCGCGGCGAAACCAGCGAGGAGCGCCTGACGAAGAAAGTCCCGCTGGGCCGCACCGCCGCGTGCTCGGAGATCGCCGATGCGATGATCTTTCTCGCTTCCGACGCCGCGTCCTACGTTCACGGCACGTCGCTTGCCGTCGACGGCGGCTATACGATCCAGTGAGCCCGTAATGGCGATGTCGATCGAACCGCTCGCCCCCCATATCGGCGCCCGCGTCGACGGGATCGACCTGGGCGCGCCGGTCTCCGACGAAGACGCAGACGCGCTCCGGCATGCGCTGGTCGACCGGCTCGTTCTCGTGTTCCGCGGTCAGGATCTGAGCGAAGCCGACCAGATCCGCTTCTGCGCGCTGTTCGGGCCGATCAGCCGTCATCTACGGCCGGCCGGACTGCGCACCGAGGCCGACGACACGCCGCCGGCCGTGATGATGGTCACCAACGAGCGCCGGGACGGAAAGCCCGTCGGCTACCTGCCGGACGGCGAGCTGATGTTCCACACCGATTCCTGCTTCCGGGAAATCCCGCAGCGCGCGGTGTCGCTCTACGGCATTGCGGTCACGCGCGACGGCGGCCGGACGAAGTTCGCCAGCGCCTGCCGGCTGTACGACACGCTCCCAGACGATCTGAAGGCCGAGTTGGCGGGCCGCCGCGCCGTCAACGCCTACGAATTCGGCGTGACCGTGAAGACGGTGCCGGCATTCGACCGGTCGAAATGGCCGCATTTCGCGCACCCTGTCATCGCCCGGGACGAGCGCGACGGGCGGACGTATCTTTACGCGAACGAACTGATGACCGAGGAGATCGAGGGTCTGGACGCGGGGCGCAACCGCGAGATTCTCGACCGGCTGTTCGCGCATGTCCGGAATTCGCCGGACTCCTACGTCCACGTGTGGGCGCGGGGCGACCTCGTGCTGTGGGACAACAGGCGGGCGCTGCACGCGCGGACCGATTTTCCCGCCGACCAGGCGCGCAAGCTGCGCCGCGTGCCCATCGACGACGACCGGCCCGTTCTCGCGGCCTGATCCGATAGCGGAGACAGAGATGAGAGTATTCGCCTTCCACCTGATGCCCTACGGGGCGCTCGATATGAGCTACGCGGACAGCTACAGCTCGGTCTGGCTGAAGCTCCCCAACAGCTATTTCGATCCCAGGGTCGGCCACGAGCTTTACAACCGCTATCTCGACGAGCTCGAGCTGTGCGCCGAACTCGGTTTCGACGGGATCAGCGTCAACGAGCATCATCAGAACGCCTACGGACTGATGCCGTCGCCGGTCGTCATGGCGTCTGCGCTGGCGCGGCGCATCAACGACACCTGCAAGGTCGCCATCCTCGGCAATGCCTTCGCGCTCCGGGATCATCCGCTGACGCTCGCCGAGGAGCACGCGATGATCGACTGCATCACCGGCGGGCGGCTGATCACGGGTTTCGTTCGCGGGGTGGGGTGCGAGTATTTCTCGATGGGGGTCAACCCGGCTTATTCGCTCGAACGCCACATCGAGGCGCACGATCTCGTCATCCGTGCGTGGACCGAGGAGGGGCCCTTCGCGTTCGAGGGCAAGCACTATCACTTCGAGTACGTGAACGTCTGGCCGCGCCCCTATCAGCAGCCGCATCCCGAGATCTGGACGCCGTCGCAGGGTTCGATGGAGACGATCGAATGGTCGGCCCATCCCGACCGCAAATACACCTACCTGCAGGCCTATTCGCCGTTCGATTCCGTGGTGCGCTATCTCGACCACTATCGCGGCGTTGCCGCGCGCCACGGCTACGAGGCGCAGTCGAGCCAGATCGGCTGGAGCGTCCCGGTCTATGTCGGCGAGACCGACGAGCAGGCGCGCGCCGAGGCGAAGCCGCATATCGAGGCGCTGTTCAACACGTTCCTGCCGAAGATCTCGCAGGCGATGTTCGTGCCGCCGGGCTACATGACCGCGGACTCGATGAAGAAGATCTTCGCGCACAAGCGCACCATCCGCGGCGGCCAGCAGATGGAGGGAATGATCGACAGCGGCGTGATCCTCGTCGGCAGCCCCGATACAGTGCGCCGCAAGATCGAGGAGCGACATGCGCAAGCGGGTTTCGGCAACATCCTGCTGATGCCGCATTTCGGCACGCTGCCCGCCGATCTGACGGAAAAGAACATCCGCCTGCTTGCGGGCGAGGTGGTGCCGCACATCAAGACGCTCGGCGACGCCGACTATCGCGGCTTCGAACCCGCGGCGGCGTCGGCGGCGGAATAGGGGGAAGGCATGCTCGACAGGCTCAAGTTCGCGGGCGCGCCCGTGGTCGTCACCGGCGGCGGCCAGGGGATCGGCCGCGCGACGTGCGAGGTGCTCGCCGAGCTCGGGGCCCACGTGATCGTCGTCAGCAAGACCGCGGCCAACGTCGACGAGACCGTCGCGATCCTCGAAGCGGCGGGCGCTGCGTGCGAGGGCCACGTCGCCGACGTCGCCAGCCTGGAAGAGGTCGACGCGCTCGCGGCGAAAGTCGCCGAACGCCACGCCAGCGTGAAGGCCGTGGTCAATAACGCCGGCACCAACTTCGTCAGCAAGCTCGAGAACCTCGAACCGGCCGACTGGCACCGGATCATCGGCATCGACCTCAACAGCATCTACTACATGTGCCGCGCGTTCCTGCCGCTGCTGAGAAAGGCCGACGGGCCGTCCATCGTCAACGTCGCATCCACGTTCGGCGTGATCGGACATCCGGAAATGCCGGTCTATTGCGCCGCCAAGGGCGGCGTCCTGTCGATGACGCGCCAGCTCGCCATCGACTACGGGCCGGAGAACATCCGCGTGAACGGCCTGTGTCCCGGCGCGACGCTGTCGCCGCGGGTGAAGGGCTATATGGATTCAGGCATGGTCGACGCCAGCATCGTCGAAGAGCTCGCCCTTCTGGGCCGGCTGGCCGAATGCGAGGAAATCGCCAACGCGATCGCGTTCCTCGCTTCCGACGCGGCGTCCTACGTGCATGGGACGTCGATGATGGTCGACGGCGGGCAGACCGTTAACTGACCTCCGGTTCCGTCGGAAATCTTTACGAAACATGTCGCCTCCCGCCGCCTGGGCGGCGGCAAATCATTGAAATTAAACAAGAATAAGTACAGGCACGGTTCTTGCATTGCTTCGCGCGTGCACGCGGGTTCGCCCGCCCTTTATAGCGATATCGTTGTTCGAGTTCGGTCCAGCCGTGAAATATCCCCGCCGCCTCCGCTTTTCGGTCCTGTTCTTTCTGGCCGCCTGCATTCTGTTCGTCGTCTCTCAGCGCGCCTCCGCGGGAACGCTCGGCGACTTCAACGTGCTCACCTTCGGCGACTTCTCGGCGCCGACCAGCGACGTCGAGGGCCGGCTCTATGCGGGCGGCAACGTCTCGCTCTCGAGCTACAGCGTCGGCTACACGCTTTCGGGTGCGCAGGTCGGCGGCGACACGCTGGTCGTCGGCGGCGATCTGAGCTTCACCAGCGGCTTAGTCAATAACGGCAACGTCAAGATCGGCGGTAGCGCCGCGGGCGTCGACAGCTCTGTTCTCAACGGCCTGACCAACGCCGGCTACACGCTGACCGACAATCTCGGCGCGGGCGGCCTGCCGGTCGATTTCGCGGCCGAAAGGACGCGCCTGTCCGCCGCCAGCGCGGCCTTCGACGGCCTGCTCGACACCGGAACCAGCGTCTATCAGTGGAGCCAGCTTTTCCTGACCGGCAACGGCGCGGGCGGGCGGCAGGTCTTCCCCGTGAGCGCGGCCGATCTCGGCGCGGCGACGAACGTTGTCGTCTCCGGCATCGACGAAGGCGCGGAGGTCATCGTCAACGTCACTGGCACGAGCGCGTCGATGAGCGGCGGGCTCGACCAGTTCTTCGAGCGCAACAACGAGTCCGTCCTGTTCAACTTCGTCGACGCCGAGACGCTCAGCCTCGGCAATATCGGCGTTCAGGGCAGCATCCTCGCGGTCAACGCGGACGTCACCACGTCGTGGGGCGTCGTCTGGGGTCAGGTCGTCGCTGACAGCTGGACCGGCCCGATGCAGGTGAACGACTACCCGTTCGAGGGCGAGGTGCCCGTGAACGAGGAACCCGGCGAGGAAGTCACGGTCGCGGAACCGGGCCAGGCGGCGATCGTACTGCTGGCGGTCGCGGGGTTGGCGGCGGTCCGCCGCCGCCGGGTCAGAGCCTTGCGCAAATCAGAGCTTCGCGAGCCTGAGCCGCAAGGCGTTTCCGATCACCGATACCGAGCTCAGGCTCATCGCCGCCGCCGCGACGATGGGGCTCAGCAGCGCGCCCGTCAGCGGGTACAGCACGCCTGCTGCGATCGGCACGCCCACCGAATTGTAGACGAAGGCCAGGAACAGGTTCTGGCGGATATTGCCCATCGCCGCCCGGCTCAGATGACGCGCGCGCGCGATGGCGGCGAGATCGCCCTTCACCAGCGTGATGCCCGCGTTCTCGATGGCGACGTCGGTGCCGGTGCCCATGGCGATGCCCACATTCGCCTTGGCCAGCGCCGGTGCGTCGTTGATGCCGTCGCCCGCCATCGCGACCGCCTTGCCGGCCGCCTGCAGCGAGGCGACGAGCTCGGCCTTGCGTTCCGGCGTTGCGCCCGCTTCCACGTGGTCGATGCCGAGCTTTGCGGCGACGGCGGCGGCGGTGACCGCGTTGTCGCCGGTGGCCATGACGATCTCGAGCCCGTCCGCGCGCAGCGCATCGAGCGCCGCCGGCGTCGTCTCCTTGATCGGGTCCGCGATGGCGATGATGCCGGCCGGGGCGTCGTCGACGGCGAGAAAGACCACGGTCGCGCCCTCGTGGCGCAGCTCGTTGGCCCGCGCGGCGAGGCTGTCCGATGGCGAGACAAAATTGTCATTTCCGAGCTTGAGGCGCTTGCCGCCGGCCTCGCCCGACACGCCTGCGCCGGTCTCGGACTTGAAATTCGCGACGTCGGTTCGCGCGGTGCCGCGCTCGTCGGCCGCGCGAACGACCGCGGAGGCGAGCGGATGCTCGCTGTGGCGTTCGAGCCCGGCCGCCAGCGACAGCACCTCGTCTTCCGGGAAGCCGTCCGCCGCGACGATGGCCGTCACGGCCGGCTTGCCTTCGGTCAGCGTGCCGGTCTTGTCGACGATCAGCGTCCGGACGCGGTCGAGGGTCTGCAGCGCGTCGGCATTGCGGATCAGGATACCGGCCTGTGCGCCGCGCCCGACGGCGACCATCACCGACATGGGCGTCGCGAGGCCGAGGGCGCAGGGGCAGGCGATGATCAGCACCGAGACGGTGGCGACCAGCGCGAAGGGCAGCGTCGCCACGCTGATCCAGACGATGAACGCGAGCACGGCGACGCCGACGACGATGGGCACGAACCAGCCCGAGACGACGTCGGCGAGCTGCTGGATCGGCGCGCGCGAGCGCTGGGCGTCCGCGACGAGGTCGACGATACGCGACAGCATCATGTCGTCGCCGATCCGCTCGGCGCGCATGACGAAGCTTGCGTTCGTGTTCAGGGTGGCGCCGATGACGGCGTCGCCCGGTTTCTTGTCGACCGGGATCGGCTCGCCGGTGATCATGGATTCGTCGACCGCGCCCGCGCCTTCCTCGACGGCGCCGTCGACGGGCACCTTCTCGCCCGGCCGCACGCGGAGCCGGTCGCCGACGGCGACGTGGGTGAGCGGGATGTCCTCTTCCGTGCCGTCCGCGCGGATGACGCGCGCCGTGTCAGGTGCGAGGCCGACGAGAGCGCGCAGCGCCCGGCCGGTCGCCTCGCGCGCGCGGAGCTCCATCACCTGGCCGAGCTGGACGAGGACGATGATCGCTCCCGACGCCTCGAAATAGACCGGCACGCCGCCATGTCCACTCTGCAGCTCGGCCGGGAACAGGCCCGGCGCAAGCGTCGCGACCAGGGAGTAGACGAAGGCGACCCCGGTGCCGATGGCGATCAGCGTGAACATGTTCAGCTGGCGGCGGACGATAGACGACCAGCCGCGCCTGAAGAACGACTGCCCGCCCCAGAGCACGATCGGCGTTGCCAGAACCAGCTGGACCCACGGGTTGTAGGCGTGCGGGACGATCGTTCCCATATCGACGCCCGGAACATGATCGCCCATGACGAGGATCATCAGCGGCACGAGAAAGACGAGCGAAATGCCGAACCGGCGCTTCATGTCGACCAGTTCGGGGTTCGGCCCGTCGTCCATCGACACGCCGGCCGGTTCCAGCGCCATCCCGCAGATCGGGCAGTCGCCCGGACCGTCCTGGACGATCTCGGGGTCCATCGGGCAGGTATAGACGCCCGACTTGTCCTTCGATTCCGGCTTTTCGCCGCGCAGATAGACGTCCGGCGCCGCGCTGAAGCGCGCCCGGCAACGCCCGGAACAGAAGTGCGATTCCGTGCCTTCCCACGTGTAGTGGTGGCGCGTTTTCTGCGGGTCGACCGTCATCCCGCAGACGGGATCGAGGACGGTAACGGCTGTTGTGGCTTGTGACATTCGGGCAGGTCTCCACAGGCAATATGGGGCTGGAACGCGCGGCTGACAACGCGCCAAAACGTCCCGGCGGCGCAATCGTTAGCAATCGAAGTGTTTTGTTGACCCTGAGAATTGCCGCGCCCTATAAAAACGCATGGCAGATTTCTCATTACATCCTCTTCACAGGTCGCTCGGCGCCGAAGTGCGCGGACTCGATCTCTCGAAACCGTTCGATGAGGAGACACGGGCGGCGCTGGTCCAGGCCTGGCTCGATCATCTGATCCTGCTGTTTCGCGGCCAGGAGCTGACGCCGGAGCAGCAGCGCACGTTCTGCGAGCAGTTCGGCCCGCTCGGCGGCCGTCTGAGAAAGCCCGAAGAGCGTCCGGAAGGCGCGGACTCCGAGAACCTGATGCTGGTGACCAACGTCCGCAAGAACGGCGTGCCGATCGGTTCGCTGCCGGACGGCGAGATGTTCTTCCATCACGACAAGTGCTACGCGGCCGAACCCGACTGGGGCACCATGCTCTACGCCATCGAGGTGACGCAGGTCGGCGGCCACACGCTGTTCGCGAACATGTACGAGGCATGGGAGACCCTGCCGGACGACCTGAAGTCGCGGATCGACGGCCGCAAGGTTCTCCAGATATACAAGTACCTGCCGACCGAGCCGGTCAATTTGAAGGACGGCATCGACCATTATGATCACCAGTGGCAGCCCATCGTCATCACGCATCCCAGGACGGGGCGTCGCGCGCTCTACGTCAACGAGCTGATGTCGGCGCTGATCGACGGCTACGACGAGGACGAGAGCCGCGCGATCATCGATGCGCTGAACGCCCACATCAAATCGTCGGACGTGATCTACGACCACAAATGGCAGCGCGGCGATCTGCTGATGTGGGACAACTGGTGCACGATCCATGCCCGAACGGATTTCCCGCGGGACCAGACCCGGATGCTGCGGCGCTATACGATCCGCGGACAGGCGCTCAGTGCATAAAAACGGCCGATCCTCGCGGAGGACCGGCCGTCAGCCCCCTGAACAAACGTTCCCGTCCATTCAGGCACCGGTGTCGTTATGGCTCTTATTCATGCGCATTTCGCGCTTATCGGCCGACACCGGACGTCTCAAGCGCCCCGAAGGGCGATGTTCCATGATGCTGAAATCGTCCTGGGCAGGAATGATCTCTGATCTTGGCCGCAGGCTAGCCTCCGGCGCGTGCGGCGTCAAACACAAGCGGGCAGAAATATGACCGGCGCCGCTGGCCTGTCGGGCCCGGTGCGGGGCATCCTCTGGATGGTCGCATCCGGCATTTTCTATGCGTTGATCTACGTCGTCGTCCGCGGTCTCTCGGAGATATTTCCCGTCAACCAGATCGTGTTCTTCCGGGCAATCCTGGGATCGGTATTCATGATGCCGTGGATCGCGGCGGTCGGCGTCTCGGCGCTGAGGACGTCGCAGATGCGCCTCTATCTGTGGCGGATGGCGTTCAGCTATGTCGGCGCGGTGGCGTGGATGTACGGCATCGCCGGCATGCCGCTTGCGGACGCGAACGCGCTGATGTTCACGATGCCGCTCTTCACCATCGTGCTCGCGGCGATCTGGCTCGCCGAGAGGCCCGGTGTTCACCGGATCGGGGCGACCGTCGTCGGGTTCGCCGGCGCCCTGATCATCCTGCGCCCCGGCATGATCGAGATCTCGCTGCCAGCGCTTGCGACGCTGTTCGCCGCCGCGTCGTTTTCGGCCGCGCTCGTCGGCACCAAGAAGCTGACCGCGACCGAGAACCCCAACGCGATGGTGTTCTACCTCTATACGCTGATGATCCCGCTGTCGGCCGTCGCGGCCTATTTCGACTGGCGCAATCCGGGCTTCGAGGACATTCCGCTCCTGCTTGCGCTCGGCGTCTGCACCGTCGGCGCCCAGCAGTGCCAGACGCGCGCCTTCAAGGCGGCGCAGGCCAGCCTCGTCGTCATCGTGAACTACGTGCAGCTGCCGATCATCGCGCTGCTCGCCTGGCTGATCTTCGGGCAGTCGACCGACAGCTGGACGTGGCTCGGCGCCGCCGTGATCTGCGCCAGCACCTATTACGTCAGCTACCGCGAAAGCCGGGCGCGAAACCGGAAGGCCGGGGGAACGTAGCGCTTCGCCGCCGCATTGGCGATAATTCCTGCGCACCGACATAAAAAGAAAGCAGGCGCGGCATGGAGGGAACGACGATCGAGACGGGCGGCATCGGACGGCCCGTCAGGCGCAAGGAAGACAAGCGGCTCGTCACCGGCAGCGGCCGCTACACGACCGACGTCGCGATACCCGGGCAGGCGCACATGGTCGTCGTCCGCTCGACCCATGCGCATGCGGCGATCCGCGGGATCGATACGGCGTCCGCCGCGGCGAGCCCCGGCGTCCTGCTGGTGCTGACGGCGGCGGATCTCGCCGCCGACGGAATCAACGAGCTGCCGAGCTATTCGAACATTCCGGGCATCGTCGACCTCGACCTCCAGAACAGCGACGGTTCGCCGAAGAAGGCGACGCCGCATGTGCTGTTTGCGTCCGACCGCGCGCGCTATGTCGGCGATCCCATCGCCGCCGTCGTCGCCGAGACGCTGCCCGCTGCCCTCGATGCGGCCGAGAGGGTCGCCGTCGATTACGCGCCCCTTCCCTCGATCACCGCGACGCCGACGCTGACCGGGAAAGACGTGCCCGAGCTTTGGCCGCACATCCCGGGAAACGTCTGCCTCGACGGCGGGTTCGGCGATGCGGAGGCGGTGCAGGCAGCCATCGCCGGCGCCGCCCACGTCGTCAACCTGAAATCATGGATCCAGCGCGCGACCGGCGTGATGCTGGAGACCCGCGCGGCGCTGTGCGACTACGACGCGGACGCCGACCGGCTGACGATCTATTGCGGCTGCGACAACTCCGTCAGGTTCAAGCGCGACATCGCCCATGCGCTCGGCATCGGCGAGGAGCGGATCCGGGCGATCGCGGGCGACGTCGGCGGCAACTACGGTACGCGCAACTGGACCTATCCCGAATACGCCATCACGGCCTGGGCGGCGCGGCGCCTGAAGCGCGCGGTCTGCTGGCAGGCGAGCCGCAGCGAGGCCTTCCTGTCGGACTATCACGGCCGCGACTGTTATGCGGATGCGACGCTCGCGCTCGATGACGACGGCGGCTTCCTAGCGCTGAAGGCGGACATCACCAGCAACGTCGGCGCCTACACCATCGCGTTCGTGCCGCTGACCAAGACGACCGAGCTGTTGCCCAGCGTCTATCATTTCCCGTCGGCGCGGGTCCGCGGCGTCGCGGTGGCGAGCAACACGTCGCCCACCGCGCCCTATCGCAGCGCCGGACGTCCGGAAGCGATGTTCATCACCGAGCGCCTGGTCGACATCGCGGCGCGCGAGTGCGGGTTCGATCCGATCGAGCTGCGCCGGCGCAATCTCGTCGGCACCGACCGCATGCCCTACCGGACGGCACTGGGTCTGGAATACGACAGCGGCGATTTCCCGACCGCGATGGCGCGCGCCCTCGAGATGGGCGACTGGGACGGGTTTCCCGCCCGGCGGGAGGCGGCGAAGGCCCGCGGGCGGCTCCGCGGCATCGGGTTCGCGAACTACATCGAGATCACCAGCGGCTTCCCGATGGAGCGCACCGAGATCACCGTGCGGCCCGAAGGCGGCGTCGACGTCGTCATCGGCACGACGTCGAGCGGGCAGGGGCATGAAACCAGCTTCGCGCAGTGCGTTTCCGACTGGCTCGGCGTCCCGTTCGAGGCGATCCGTCTGCTGACCGGCGATACGGACGTCGTGAAGGACGGCGGCGGGTCGCACTCGGCGCGCTCGATGCGGATGGCGGGCATCGTCATGGGCAAGGCGTCGGAAGAGATCGTCGAGCGCGGCAAGCGTATCGCAGCCCAACTGCTCGAAGCGGCGCCCGGCGATATCGCCTTCGCGGCCGGACGTTTCGAGATATCCGGCACCGACAGGTCGCTCGGCATCTTCGAGGTTGCGGCGGCGGCAGAGAAGGGCGACGGGCTGCCGCAGGATCTGCACGGACCGCTCGGCGCCGAATGCCAGGAACTGATGCAGCATCCGGGCTATCCCTACGGCGCGCAGGTCTGCGAGGTCGAGGTCGACCCCGACACCGGCGCCGTCGAGGTGGTGCGTTATTCGGCGGTCGACGACGTCGGCCGCGCCATCAATCCGATGATCCTGCACGGCCAGACGCACGGCGGCATGGTTCAGGGCGCGGGCCAGGCGCTGATGGAGAACGCCTGGTACGATCCCGCGGACGGCCAGATGGTGGCCGGCTCGCTACTGGACTACGCGCTGCCGCGCGCCGGCGACTTTCCGTCCTTCGATACCGATCTGATGGAGGTTCCGACGCCGACCAATGCGCTCGGGGTGCGGGGCGGGGGCGAGGGCGGCGCCACGCCCGCGCTCGCCGTCGTCGTCAACGCGATCGTCGATGCGCTGTCGGACTACGGGGTGACGCATATCGATATGCCCGCGACGCCGGAGCGCGTCTGGCGGGCGATGAACGGCGGAAAATAAAGGTCGGGATCTTTCCGGCCGGCGTTACCCGGTCTTCGGAATGCCCATGTAGGCCTTGTCGCCCCAGACCTCTTCGACGCGCTGATTGCGGTTGCAGTTCCACCGGTAGAACTTATAGCGCAGCGGATTCTTCGTGTAGTAATCCTGGTGGTAGTCCTCGGCCGGATAGAAGTCCGACGCGGCCTCGACGGTCGTCGCGACTTTCTGGTCGAGCTCTTTCATCACCTGTTGTTTCGTCGCTTCCGCCAATCGCCGTTCCGCGTCGCTCCGGACGAAGATCGCAGAGCGGTAGGAAACGCCCCGGTCGCAGAACTGCCCGCCGCCGTCGGTCGGGTCGACCGAATGCCAGAAGACGTTCAGCAGCGTCTCGTAGCTCACCTTGGACGGATCGTACGTGATCTCCACCGCCTCGCGATGGCCGGTATCGCCGTAGGTGACCTGCTTGTAGGTCGGATTCTTCGTCCTGCCGCCGGTAAAGCCCGAAATCGTCTTCACCACGCCCGGCACGTGATCGAAATCCGACTCGACGCACCAGAAGCAGCCGCCCGCGAAGATGGCCGTGGCGAGCTGCTGGGCCGAGGCGGCGGTCGTCGCAATCGCCGTCGAGAGGGCGAGAATGCCCGCGATCAGGAATTTTTTCATGGCTCGATGCTCCCGCTTTCCTGCACGATATGGGGAACGATGCCGTCATTGGCAGTAACAAGCGCGTTATCGCGCGACATCCGGGGGAGAAAACCATGGGCAAGGGACATCAGGGCAGGGTCGCGGTGATCACCGGCGGCGCAACGGGAATCGGCCGCGCCTATGCCGAACGGCTGGCGGAAGAAGGGGTCGACATCGCGGTCGCGGATCTCGCCGACGCGTCGGACGCGGTGGCGGCGGT
>JAYPTI010000087.1:0-14083 GCA_038133505.1 Alphaproteobacteria bacterium | reverse complement strand
TGGACGCCGGCGAGCCGACGAAGATCAGCTCCGGGTAATAGACGAACAGGAAAGTCACCACGTAGGCCGCGAACCCGAGCCGTACGCCGGCCCAGCCGGTCTGCCAGAAATTCGTCCCGGCAACCGATGCCGCCGCGATCGTGGCGAGACACACAGGCGGCGTGATCATCGACAGCATGCCGAAGTAGAACAGGAACAGGTGCGCCGACATCTCGACAACGCCCGCCTCGACCAGCGCCGGCGCCGCGATCACCGACAGCACGAGGTAGATGACCGCCGACGGCAGTCCCATGCCCAACACCGTGCAGACGACCGCCGTCAGCAGCAGGAGCAGCGGCAGGCTGCCGCCCGCCGCCTCGGCCAGAAGGAGCGAGACGTTGAAGGCGAGGCCTGTGAGCTGCAGCAGGCCGATGATGATGCCGGCGATCGCCGTGATCACCATCAGGTCGAGGATGATCCGGCCGGTCTCGCGCAGCTCGTCCATCAGGCGCTTCAGCGACGGGCGGGTGTAGGGATGCAACGCGCCGATGATGATTGTGACGATGGCCGCGGCCATGGCGGACTTGCCGGGCTGCCAGCGCTCGAACATCAGCGTGTAGATCAGCACTGCGATCGGGATGACGAACACCAGGCCGCGCTTCGATGCGGTGACGATGCTGGGAAGCTGGCTGCGCGGCAGCCCGCCGAGATTGTGGCGCGCTGCCTCGATATCGACCTGGGCGAACAGCGCGACGTAATACAGGAGCGCCGGCAGCAGTGCCGCGAGCACCACCTCGCCGTACGGGACCGACAGGAATTCGGCCATGATGAAGGCCGTAATACCCATCACGGGCGGCATAATCTGTCCGCCCGTGGAAGCGACTGCCTCGATGGCGGCGGCGACCGGGCCGGGATAGCCGCTTTTCCGCATCATCGGGATGGTGATCGGCCCGTCCATCAGCACGTTGGCGACGGCGCTGCCCGAAATGGTGCCGAAGAAACTGGAGGCAAGCACCGCGACCTTGGCCGGCCCGCCGCGGAAGCCGCCCATCGCCGCCATCGCGAAATCGGTCAGGATTTCCGCGCCGTTCACGGCATAGAGCATGCGCCCGAAGATGATGAAGGCGATGATCATGCTGGCGGTAACGGTCAGCGGAAAGCCGAACAGGGCGTTGCCGTCGAGATACATGTAGATGGCGAGCCGGTCCCAGCTTTCGCCGGGCGCCTCGAGAAAGCCCGGGAAATAGTCGGACGTCAGCGCGTAGAAGATCAGGAAACCGGCGAGGACGAGAAGCGCCCAGCCCGCGACGCGCCGCGTCGCCTCCATGACGAGGATGACGGCGATGGTCCCCAGGATCATCCGGTCCGCCGACATCGAGCCCAGATCGTTGCGCAGGATCGGAAAGCCGATCATCACGTAGAAGCCGACGACGACAGAGGCCGCGGCCAGGAGCCAATCGTACCAAGGCGTCGGTCCGGGTTCGGCGGCCTTGCGCGCCGGCACGGCGATGAAGATGCCGACCATGCCGATCGTGAAGATCAGCGCGAGGAACTGTTCCTTGAAGATGATGATGCCAAGGTCGGCATGGATCTCGAGCGACCAGATCGCGCCCAGCAGCGCCAGCGACACGAGCAGCGCGTCGTGGACGACCTTGACCGGCCGGGCAAGCGGCCGAAAGCCCCCGCCCGCGTTTCTCTCTTCAGACACGTATCCTCCCGACGCCGTTTGTCGACCGGCGCTCTCGCGCCTAACGTCTCTGGCTTTTGCCGTCCGGTCAAGTGACGGTGATCGAGCAATCCGCCAGCTAGCGGGACGGTTGACGGGATACTAGTATCAGGTCCGAAGGCCCCGGGTCGCTCCGGGGAGGGGGACACCAAAACGGAGAAATATCCATGAAAATCGGAAAACTGATCGGGGCCGCCGCGATCGCGATCGCACCCATGCTGTCCTCAGGGACGGCAATCGCTGCCGACAGTTTCGTCTTTACGGCCATTCCCGATCAGGACGAAACGCAGCTTCGCACGCGGTTCGGCAAGGTCTCGACCTACCTGTCGGACAAACTCGGCATCGACGTCAAATACGTACCCGTCAAATCATACGCCGCCGCCGTAACCGCGTTCCGCAACAACCAGGTGCAGCTTGCCTGGTTCGGCGGTCTTTCAGGCGTGCGCGCGCGTCAGCTCGTTGCCGGGTCCCAGGCCATCGCGCAGGGCAAGGAAGACGTCAGCTTCGTCACGTACTTCATCGCCCACTCGAGCACCGGCCTTTCGGAGACCAAGGAGTTTCCGAAGGGGATGGCCGGCAAGACCTTCACGTTCGGCTCCAAGGGCTCGACGTCGGGCCGCCTGATGCCGGAATTCCATATCCGCCGCGCTTTCGGCAAGTCGCCGGACGACGTGTTCTCGCGCGTCGGTTTCAGCGGCGATCACTCGCGCACGATCTCGCTGGTGCAGTCGGGCGCTTACCAGGTCGGCGCGACCAACTACGCCGTCTGGGAGCGAGAGGTTAAGGAAGGCAAGATCGACACGTCGAAAGTCAAGGTCATCTGGCGGACGCCGACCTATCCGGACTACCAGTGGACGATCCGCGGCGACGCGGATGCGAAATTCGGCAAGGGCTTCACCGAGAAGGTGAAGGCGGCGCTGCTGTCGATGAACGATCCGGATTTGCTGAAGTCCTTCCCGCGCTCGTCGTTCATTCCGGCGACCAACGCGGACTACAAGCCGATCCTCGATACGGCGAAATCGATCGGCCTCATCGACTGATGAGCCTGATCGAGCTTCGCGACGAATCGGCGGGTTATAACGGCACGACGATACTGAGCGGGCTCTCGCTGAAGATCGACCCCGGCGAGCGCATCGCGCTCGTCGGGGAGAGCGGCGCCGGCAAGACGACGCTGCTCCGCCTGATCCACGAAAAATGCGCGGCGGACGCGGCGCTGATGCCGCAAAACCTGGGCCTCGTCCAGGCGCTGACGGTATTCCATAACGTCTATATGGGCCGGCTCGACCGTTATTCGCTCGCCCGCAACATCCGCAATCTCGTCTGGCCGGCACGAAACGACGTGGACGACGTCCGCAAGGTGCTGAGCCGGCTCCGGCTGGAGGACAAGATTTTCACCGGCGTCGGCGAGCTGTCGGGCGGGCAGTACCAGCGCACGGCGCTTGGCCGCGCCCTGTTCAATCCCGGGCGCATCATGATCGCCGACGAGCCCGTCTCCGCCGTCGACGAGCATCAGGCGCGCGAGATCCTTGCCGCCATGGACTCCGAAAAGGAGACCGTCGTCCTCGCCATGCACGACCGCGCGCTGGCGATCGAGTTCGCCGACCGGCTGATCGGCATCAGGGGCGGCCGCGTGGTCATGGACACGCCTTCCGACGGCATGACGCCGGAGGATCTCGACGAGCTCTACCGCATCGATCCGGAATGACCGCCCGCCCTGCCCCGTCGCCCCTTGCCCGCACGACGTCGGGCTTCCTGCTGATCGCGCTGCTGTGTCTGATCTTCGCGGACATCGCGGTGACGACGGTGGATCCCTGGGGCGAATTCGCGAAACTCCTCCAGGGGCTTATCGCCCCCGATTTCTATTCGACCGACAGTCTCGCATTGTCGATGGGCTACACGCTGTCCTTCGCGCTCGTCGGCGTTGCGCTCGGCAACGTGATGGGGTTCCTGCTGGCGCTGCTGTTCTTCAGCCGCATCGTGCGCGTCGGCTGCGCGTTCGTGCGCGCGATCCACGAGCTGTTCTGGGCGCTCATCTTCCTGCAGATGTTCGGCCTGTCGCCGCTCACTGGCATCCTCGCCATCGCGATCCCCTATTCCGGGATCATCGCCAAGGTCTACGCGGAGATCCTCGAGGAGGGCGACCGGTCGCCGCTGCAGTCGCTGCCGCCGGGAACCGGGCGGACGTCGACCTTCATGTTCGTCCGGCTGCCGGACGCGTGGGCGCATTTCCGCACCTACTCGATGTACCGGCTGGAATGCGGGCTCCGGTCGAGCGCGGTACTGGGTTTCATCGGCCTGCCGACGCTGGGCTTCCACTTGGAGACGGCCTTCAAGGAAGGCCACTACTCCGAGGTCTCGGCTCTTTTGATCCTGTTCTACCTGGTGATCGCCAGCATGCGGATCTGGATGAAGAAGCCGCTATTGCCGGTCTATCTGATCGGCGCGCTCGCCATCCTGCCATGGGGCGTGACGTTCTCCACATCGAACATCGTCCGGTTCCTGACCCAGGACATCGTGCCCCATCCGATCCGCGCGGGCGGGGAAAACATGATGGCGAACCTCGGCGACTGGGCCGGCATGCTGCTGACGCACCAGATCTGGCCCGGCACGATCGCGACCGTTCAGCTGACGATGATCGCTCTGATCGCAACCGGCTTCCTGACGCTCGTGTTCTTCCCGCTGATCTCGCCGCTGCTGCTCGGCCGCGTGAGCCGTTCGACCGGACATGTATTTCTCGTCGTGGCGCGCTCGACGCCGGAATATTTGCTCGCGTTCTTCCTGCTGCATCTGTGGGGTCCGTCGATGCTGCCGGCAATCGTCGCCCTGTCGCTCCATAACGGCGCCATCATCGGCCACCTGATCGGCCGCTTTACCGAAACGATACAACTGCGTGTGGATGCCGCAGGGGGCCTGAACCGGTATTTCTACGAGATCGTGCCGCGCGTCTACCGGCCGCTGCTGGCGTTGCTGTTCTATCGCTGGGAGGTAATCATGCGTGAAACCGCGATCCTCGGCATGCTCGGTATCGCGACGCTCGGCTTCTACATCGACAGTGCGTTCGCCGACCTGCGATTCGACCGCGCGCTGTTTCTCATCCTCGTCACGGCGCTGCTGAACATCGGCGTCGATGCGATTTCGCGGACCGTGCGCGCGCGGCTTCGCCTGCAGACCACACTGGAACATCGGTAAATGGAAAAATCTGACACCCCGGTCGTCAAGGACCTCGTTCTGATCGGCGGCGGGCACAGCCATGTCGCCGTGCTCAAGAGCTTCGGCATGAAACCGGTGCCGGGCGTGCGGCTCACCCTGATCTGCCGTGACGCGCATACGCCCTATTCCGGCATGCTGCCAGGCTACGTCGCCGGCCATTACGGCTACGACGACGCCCACATCGACCTCGGCGCGCTGGCCCGGTTCGCGGGCGCACGGTTCTATCACAGCACGGTCACCGCCCTCGACGCGTCCGGCCGTCGTATCCTGTGCGACAACCGCCCGCCGGTGCGCTACGACCTGCTGTCGATCAACACGGGTTCCACGCCCAACACGTCGCACGTCCCCGGCGCGACCGGAAACGTTACGCCGGTCAAGCCGATCAACAACTTCCTCGACCGGTGGGAGGCGCTGAGCGCGCGGGCGCTGGCTCACAAGGGCCCGATGCGCATCGCCGTCGTCGGCGCCGGTGCCGGCGGCGTTGAGATCCTGCTGGCAATCCAGTACCGGCTCGGCAAGCTCCGCGCCGAGACCGGGCGCACCGCCGACGACATCGAGTTCCACCTGTTCAGCGACGCGGCCGAGATCCTGCCGACCCATAACGCGTCCGTCCGCCGGACCTTCATGCGGACGCTGAACGATCGTAACGTCGCCCTTCATCTGAACGAGCCGGTCGCAGAGGTTGCGCCGGGCAGGTTGACGACCGGCAGGGGCGGAACGCTGGAAGCGGACGAGATTCTCTGGGTCACGGCCGCGGGCGCCCCCGACTGGCCGCGAGAGGCCGGGCTCGACGTCGACGGGAACGGCTTCATCGAGGTCGCCGACACGCTTCAATCGACCTCACACCCGGACATCTACGCCGCCGGCGACGTTGCCGCGATGGTCAACCATCCGCGGCCCAAATCGGGCGTTTTCGCTGTGCGCCAGGGCAAGCCGCTGACCCGGAACCTCCGTCGCGCGCTGGTCGGGCAGGCACCGGCGCCGTTCCGGCCGCAGTCCAGTTTTCTCGGCCTGATCTCGACGGGCGACAAATACGCGGTCGCCTCGCGGAGCGGCTGGTCGGTCAAGGGCGAGTGGGTCTGGAAGTGGAAGGACTGGATCGACGTCCGCTTCATGGACAAGTTCAACGAACTGCCCGACATGGACGAAGAGGTCGCACACGACCTGCCGGCGGGTCTCGCGACCGCCGACACGATCAAGGAGATCTCCGCCATCGCCATGCGGTGCGGGGGGTGCGGCGCCAAGGTCGGCGCTACGGTGCTGACCCGTGCGCTGAGCGAACTGACGCCGGTGCACCGCGACGACGTACTGATCGGACTGCACGCGCCGGACGACGCCGCGGTCGTCGAAATCCCGCCGGGCAAGGCCGCCGTCCAGACGGTCGATTACTTCCGGGCGATGATCGACGATCCCTACATCTTCGGAAAGATCGCGGCCAACCACAGCCTCGGTGACATCTACGCGATGGGCGGCGAGCCGCAGTCGGCGCTCGCCATCGCGACCGTGCCGTTCGGCATCGAGACCATGGTGGAGGATACGCTGACACAGATGATGTCGGGCGCGATGGAAATCCTGAACGACGCGAACTGCGCGCTCGTCGGAGGCCATACCAGCGAAGGCCCGGAACTGAGCCTCGGCTTCTCCGTCAACGGGCTGATCGACAAGGACAGGATCATGCGCAAGGGCGGCCTGAGGCCGGGCGACAAGCTGATCGTCACCAAGCCGATCGGCACCGGCACCCTGTTCGCCGCCGACATGCGCCACAAGGCAAAGGGCCGATGGATCGCCGCCGCACTCCATCACATGGCAATGTCCAACCGCAAGGGCGCCGAATGTCTCGTCGCTCACGGCTCGCATGCGGCGACCGACATCACGGGCTTCGGCCTGCTCGGCCATCTCGTGGAGATGGTCCGCGCGTCCGAGGTCGACGTCGTCCTCGAGATGGATGCGATCCCGCTGATGGAAGGCGCCGCCGACACGGTCGCCGCCGGCATCGTGTCGTCGCTGCAGCCGCAGAACGTGCGCCTGCGCCGCGCGGTGGCCAACCTCGAGGAAGCCGGCAGGGACCCGCGCTATCCGCTGATCTTCGATCCGCAGACCGCGGGCGGCCTGCTCGCGGGCGTTCCCGGCGACCGGGCCGAAGCGTGCGTCGCGGCACTCAAAGAGTTGGGATACACGGAAACGAGGATCGTCGGCGAGGTACTGCCGCAATCGGACCGGCTGGAGCCGATCACGGTGCGTGTCTGAGATCGCCCTCTACGATCCATCCGCCAGCGGCAGCAGCGCCGCATAAACCGTCTGGCAAACGGGCGTCGGCACGCCCAATTCGCGACCGTACCGCACGACGGTTCCGGCGAGCCATGGCAACTCGAGCCGGTTGCCCTTCTGCAGGTCGTGATGCATCGACGAGTTCATTTCCGCGGGCAGGCCGTCCGAGAAGGCGAGCCTGTCATCGGCGAAATCCTCCGGCAGGTTCACGCCCCTGGCGCGGCCGACGGCAACCGTCTCGCGCATGACGTTGAGGTAGAACTCGCGGGATTCGGGGTTTTCGCGCACTGGGCCGAGGGTCGTCCGCATCAGCGTCGTCGTCGAACTGAGCCCGACCAGGAAGACGAACTTCTCCCAGAGCATGCGCTGGATGTCTTCGCTCGCTTCCGCCATCACGCCGCCTTTCTGCAGCATGTCGCGCAGCGCCTCGATGCGCGGCGAGATGCCGCCCTCGCGCTCGCCGATCACAATGCGCTGCATGGTGCCGACATGGCCGATGACCCCGGGCGCGGAGATGGTGCTGCCGATAAAGGCAACGCCCGCGATCAGCCGTTCCTCGCCCACGATCGAGGCCAGAATATCGTCTCCTTCGACGCCATTCTGCAGCGACAGCACGGTGGTTTCGGGGCCCAGCATGGGCGCGATGGCGTGACCGGCCGCTTCGGTGTCCCACAGCTTGACGCCCATGATCACGTAGTCGACGGCTCCTACTTCCGCCGGATCGTCGGTCGCCTGCACCGGGGCGATGTGCGCGTCGCCCATCTCCGGGCTGTCAATTCGGAGCCCGTGCTTCCGCATCGCGTCCAGGTGCGCGCCGCGCGCGATGAAGGACACATCGGCCCCGGCCTGCGCCATTCGCGCGCCGAAATAGCCGCCGATGCCGCCGCTCCCCATCATCGCCACCTTCATGCGTCAGACTCCCATTTCGCGCAGCAGTTTCTTCCAGTCCGATTTCTCGCGCGCCGGCGCAAACTGCGCCCGTTTCGCCCGCCCCTGCGCGGCCAGCCGTCTCAGAAACATCGGATCGGTCTCGGCGCGCGCCAGCACCCTGGCGAGCGCCGTCTCGTCTCCGACCGGATAATAGCCCTCGTAGTCCTCGCCGAGCAGCCCGACATTGCCCTCGATACCGGACGCGATGACCGGCAAGCCGCAGACGATCGCCTCGGAAACGACGTTGGCGCCCCCTTCCATCACCGAGCTGACAACCATCGCATGGCTCCGCGCATACTGCCGCCGCACCGCCCAGCCCGGCACCTCACCGCGCCAGACAAGACGGGAATTTTCCTTACATTCGCCTTCGATCTTCCGTTGCCAGTCGTCATCGCCGGCGCGGCCAAGCTGCACGACCCTGAGGCGCGAATCCGCCGGCGCGAGCCGCGACGCGTACGCTGCCCTCAACGGATCCTTCTCGTCCCGAAGATTGCCGACAACGCACACCTCGAACCAGCGCGGCGACGGCGTCCTTGGCGTCGAAAGCGGCGGGAACGACTGGTAGATCACCCGGAGCTTGTCGTGAAACCGCCTCGGGATCGACTGATCGACGAGATCGTGCAGGCCGACGAGCCGGGTCGCCAGCGCCATCGAGCGCCGTGTCTCCTCGGTGTGGCTTTTCTGGAAACGATAAATGTCCGTCCCGGCAAGCAGAACGACCAGCGGACGGTCGGGGTGCGCTTCCGCGAACGCCCGGATCGACGCAGCCGACCGCCAGGCGTGAATCGCGATCATCATGTCTGCGCGCGCGCCGTCGTCTTCCGACGAAACATCCACCCGATGACCCAGCGAGCGCAGAATTCGCGCCCACCGGTCCGCGGTCGAGCGGTTTCCGCCGCGCCCCTGTTTGCCTGACGGCGTGACGAGGCTAATCTTCATCAAACACCCCGAACCGAAATATCATGACCGCACCCGTCACCAGCGACCATCTTTCCTCGATCATGCACAGCGCGCGCCAGCGTTCCCTCGATCTTCTAGAGGGGCTGAGCGACGACCAATTGATGGGGCCCAAACTGCCGATCGTCAATCCGATGGTGTGGGAGATCGGCCACGTCGCCTGGTTTCACGAGTATTTCATCCTCAGGCGCGAATACGGCGACGGCCCGATGCTGGAGCGCGGCGACCGCCTCTACGATTCGATCGCGATCGCGCACGACACCCGCTGGGACCTGCCGATCTATTCGCTCGACGAGATCAGGGACTACATGGCGCGGTTGCTCGACCGGCTGATCGACCGCCTTCCCGACGGCCTCGCGAGCGAGCGCGACAGCTATCTCTATCAGTTCACGACCTTTCACGAGGACATGCACGACGAGGCGTTCACCTGGGCGCGCCAGACGCTCGCCTACCCGACGCCGGTCCTGCGGCCGGACGAACCGGCGCCCGATCGCACGCCGGCGACGGGGCCGCATCCGGGCGACGCGAGGATCCCCGGGGGCGTCTTCCGGCTCGGCTCGCTGCCTGAAGATCCGTTCGTCTTCGACAACGAAAAATGGGGCCACGAGGTAGTCGTCGCGCCGTTCCATATGGCGAAGGCGCCGGTAACCAACGCCGAGTTCGGGGCCTTCGTCGAAGACGGCGGCTACGACAAGGAGGCGCTGTGGTCGCCCGACGGCTGGGCATGGCGGCGGAAACAGGACCGCGCACATCCCGTCTACTGGAGACGGGACGGCTCCGGCGGCTGGAAGGTCCAGCTGTTCGACGCCTGGCGCGACCTCGCGCCGCACGAGCCCGTCGTCCACGTCAACTGGTTCGAGGCAAACGCGTGGTGCGAATGGGCCGGACGCCGCCTGCCGAGCGAAGCCGAATGGGAATTCGCCGCCACGATGCGCCCGGGCGCGAACGGCAGTCTGGAGCGGTGCGCCTGTCCGTGGGGCGACGCGCCGTTCGGCCCTGCACTGGCGAGTATGGATTCGCGGGTGCTGGGATGCGTAGACGTCGCCGACCATGCGGAAGGGGACAATGCCTGGGGCGTCCGCCAGCTGCTGGGCAACGTGTGGGAGTGGACGGCGGACACATTCGCGCCCTTCCCGGGCTTCTCGCCCGACGATTACAAGGAATATTCCGAGCCGCTGTTCCACGACACCAAGGTGCTCCGCGGCGGATCGTGGGTGACGCGGCGGCGCTACGTCAACGGACGCTACCGCAACTATTTCGGCCCGGAGCGCTGGGACATCTTCGCCGGCTTCCGGACCTGTGCGCGGGACTGACGAAACAGGCCCTCGCAAACGGCCACGGGATGCAGAGTCGGGCGATTCCGGCTAAGTATCGTTATTCCCGTATTTGCAGGGCAGAAGACCCATCACCGCCGCGGACGAAAATCGCAAATCCAAGATGAAATCGCGCCTGATTTTCGTGGCGAAGATCGCGGTCAGCGTGCTTTTGATCGGCTATCTTTTCCGCGAGACGAACCCGGCGGACATTGGAAAGCGTATCGCCGGCGCGGAACTCTCCTATCTCCTCGCCGCGCTTGCCGTCATCGCCGTCATCACGCCCCTGCTGGGTCTGCGCTGGTTCCTCGTCCTGAAAAGCGTCGGCGCCCCGCTGCCCCTGCGTGCGGCAGTCCCGATCAGCTATATCGGCATGTTCTTCGGCCAGTTCCTGCCGGCCGCCGTCGGCAGCGACGCGATCCGCGGCTGGTTCGCCTACCGCAACGGCATCGGCATCAGGGCCGCGGTCACCAGCCTTCTCGTGGATCGGATTTTCGGCCTGCTCGCCCTGGCCTTCCTCATCCTGGCGTCCATGCCCGTCTTGAGCGATCTCACCAACAGCGAAGTCACTTTCGCCGCGTTCGCGGGATCCGCCGGTATCGTCGGGGCGACGATCGCTGGACTGCTCGTCGCGAGCATTCCGCCGAGCTTCTTCACGCGTCCGCGGATTCTTGTGAGCCTCTTCGAATTCGCGCGCGGCGTCCGTCCGGGCCTGTGGTCCGGGACGGCGATCGGCACGCTGTCGGTCAGCGTCTCGATGCACCTGATCTACATTTCCGCCGCCGTCCTCATCGCGCGCGCGCTCGGCGTGTCTTTGTCCTATCTGGAAGCGCTCGCGGTGGTCGCGATCGTCACGCTGATCTCGAACCTGCCGATCTCGTTCAACGGCTGGGGCGTGCGCGAAGGCGCGATGGTCATCGGCATGGGATATCTCGGTGTCGGCCAGGGCGACGCGCTCACCATCTCGATCCTTCTCGGTCTCCTGATGGCCGTATCGGTACTGCCCGGCCTGCCGGTTTGGGTGGTGATGCGAACGGCGCAGCCGGCACCCGGCGCGGACGAGGCGACGCCGAACGCGGAATCAGGGTAACGGCGGCGCGTCACTCCGCGGGCGCGGGCCGCTCCTCGACGCCGGTGCGGCGCAAATACGCGATGAAGGCGGCCGCCATCAGAACGCCCGCGACGTCGGTCCAGATCGCGCCCGCAAAGGCGGAAGCGGGTATCAGCAACAAAGCGCCCGACGCGACGAATCCGATCCGCATGACGACACCGAGCCGTCTGACGAAATACCCGACGAGTCCGACCGAGATCAGCCAGACGCCGCCGAACGCCGTCGCGATATCGTGGATGAGATCGACCGCATTGCCTTCGAGAAGCAGGCTCGGCGAATAGACGAAGAGGAAAGGCACCACGAACGCGGACCAGCCGAACCGCATCACGACAAAGCCGGTCTTCATCTGGTCTGCATCCGCGAGCTTGGCGGCGAAGAATGCGCCGATGCAGACCGGCGGGGTTATGAACGACAGCATGCCGTAATACAGCACGAACATATGCGCCGCCATCGGCGACACGCCGCTCTGCGTCATCGCCGGCGCCACCAGCGTTGCGACGAGCACATAGACGCCGATCGTCGGCATGCCCATGCCCAGAACGATGCACACGATCGCCGACAGGACGAGTAGCATTAGCAGATTTCCGTCGCCGATCTGCGACAGCCAAAGGGTAAGCGCGAAACCGAGACCCGACTTGGCGATGATCCCGATGATCATGCCGACAGCCGCGCCGATCATGACCAGATCGATCACGAGCACGCCGGTTTCGGCGACGGCCCACCATCTATCGCGCAGCGAGAGCCGCTTGCCCTTGTAGCCGAACGCGACGCTGACGAGGATCAGCGCCACTGATCCGTCGAGGGCGGCCTGCTCGGGCTCGCGGTTGAACGAGAACAGCCCGACGATGAGAACCGCGAAGGGAACGATAAAGACCCAGCCCTCCTTCAGGACCGGGAGCAGGCGCGGAATCAGACCCTCGTCGATGCGCTTGATCCCTTCGCGCGCGGCTTCGAGGTCGGCCTGCACGAACAGGCCGCCATACTAGAGGACGGATGGAATGAGCGCGGCGATGCAGACCTCGACGTAGTCGACCTGCAGGTAATCCGCCATCACGAAGGCGACCGCGCCCATCACAGGCGGCATCAGCTAGCCGCCGGTCGAGGCCACCGCCTCGATCGCGCCGGCGGATTCCGCCCGGTAGCCGCCGCCCTTCATCATCGGGATCGTGAAGGCGCCCGTCGACATGATGTTCGCCCCGACACTGCCCGAAATGGAACCGAACAGGCTGGAGGCGCAGATCGCGACCTTTGCGCCGCCGCCGCGATACCGGCCCATCAACGCAATGGAGACGTCGTTCAGAAAGTCGGAGGCGCCCGACGCCCGGAGAAGCGCGGCGATGCTTTCCTCGCCACGCAGTCCCTCCAGAACAATACGGATCTTCTCTTCGGCCGAATACTGCTTGCGCGTCTTACGGCGGATATCCCGAACCGCCTGCTCGGCGGTGTCTTTCGTCGTCATCGATTTTTGTCTCATCTTCGTTCCCCTACGGGTCTCTACGATGAGCCAAAAATCCTCCCTTATGCAAACTCCTCAATCTGCCCCATGAGCGCTGACGTCAGACATGCAAATGGACCCGGTTAAGGGGGGCAGGTCAAAGCAGTCGTAGATCATGGCGCCGTCCATGTCGGCGGGCTTCATCCCCGCCATCGCCCAGGCGCGCGGCGCGGCGCGCGTGAGGCCGATCTCGAACATGTCGGGCCGGTTGCAGAGATCGTCCGAGCAGGCGGGCTTCGCCTGCGCCGCGCCCGCGATGTAGACCGGCTTGTGCGGCATGTCCTTCGCGACGTCGGCGGCCGAGACCACGAAGGCAGCGGCGCCGTCGGACTCCAGGCTGCAGTCGAACAGGTGGAACGGATCGAAGATCGGGGGCGACGCCATGTATTCGTCGAGCGACATGGTGCGGTCCTGAATCATCGCCGTCGGGTTGAGGTTAGCGTGCTTCCGCGCCGCCAGGGCGAAGTGCGCCGCGTCGTCCCGCGTGGTGCCGTACTCGATCATGTGGCGGCGCGCGATCATCGCGTACCACTGGCCCGGCACGGTGAAGCCATAGGGGTTCTCGAAGTCGCGGCGGAAGGCCTGGCCGGGGATGATGTTCATCCGCCCGGTGACGCGCGCGCCCGACCGGCCGTTCCTCGAACAGAACACGAGGACGTTCTTCGCGATGCCGCTATGGATGAGGAGCGCCGCGGTCTCGAGGCAGGCGACGAAGGTCGCCCCGCCCATCTTGATGATCGACGAATAGCGGAGCCCGGAGATGCCGAGCTGGGACGCCATCTCGTCCGCCGTGGGGCCAAGCACGTAGGGCAGGATCGCGTCGATCTCGCCGGGCCTGAGCCCCACGTCCTCGATGGCCGCCCGCGCCGCCTGCACCGCGAGGGTGAGCACGGTGCGCCCGCTCTCCTTCGAATAGTCCGTCTGGCCGACGCCGACGATGCACGCCTTGTCCCGTAGCGCGCGCAACTCACTGTCCATCCGTTCCCCGTGCCCCCTGTTTATTGTTGGGACGGTTCTACACCGGGATAGCGGCAGGTTCCATAACGTGGGTTGAGGCTTGTGAAGGCAAGGGCCACCCCTGCCCCTTAACCGTC
>JAYPTI010000086.1:0-14247 GCA_038133505.1 Alphaproteobacteria bacterium | reverse complement strand
CAGACGCGCGGCGAGTTCGGCGGCCTCGGCATCGAGGTGACGATGGAGAACGGCTACGTCAAGGTGGTCTCGCCCATCGACGATACGCCGGCCCACCGCGCCGGCCTGCAGCCGGGCGACTTGATCACCCACCTCGACAACGAGCCGGTCCAGGGCCTCAGCCTGTCTGAAGCGGTCGAGAAGATGCGCGGCCCGGTCGGCAGCGACCTCGGCCTGACGATCCGCCGCGAGGGCCGCGAGCCGTTCGAGGTGAAGGTGACGCGCGCCGTCATCAAGATCCAGTCCGTCCGCTCCCGCCTCGTCGGCGAGGATATCGCCTATGTCCGCATCACCTCGTTCAGCGAGCAGACGGCGTCGGGCATGGAGCGCGCCGTCAAGCGGCTGCGCGAGCAGAGCGGCGAGAAACTCAAGGGCCTCGTGCTCGACCTGCGCAACAATCCGGGCGGCCTTCTCGACCAGTCCGTGAAGGTGTCCGACGCCTTCCTGAACCAGGGCGAGATCGTTTCCACCCGCTCGCGGCGCCCGGAAGAGGGCCAGCGCTTCAACGCCAAGCCCGGCGACATCACCGACGGTCTGCCGATCGTCGTGCTGCTGAACGGCGGCTCGGCGTCCGCCTCGGAGATCGTCGCGGGCGCGCTGCAGGATCACCGGCGCGCGATCGTCATGGGCACCCGCTCGTTCGGCAAGGGGTCCGTCCAGACCATCATTCCGCTGTCGGGCCACGGCGCGATCCGCCTGACCACGGCGCGGTACTACACGCCGTCGGGCACGTCGATCCAGGCAAAGGGCATCGAGCCCGACATCAAGGTCGAGCAGGCCCGCCTGGAGAAGATCGACCAGCCGCAGCGGCGGCGAGAGGAGAACCTCCGCGGCCGGCTCGACAACACCGACCAGCCGCGCGAGGACGAGTCGAGCGAGAATGCGCCCGCCGGCGTCGCACCGCCCGGCAGCCCGCAGGACTACCAGCTCAGCCGGGCCGTGGACCTGATTCGCGGGCTGGCGCTGTACAATAAGCGCGCCAGCAACTGACGCGGTAAACCAAGCCCGGCCCCCGCGCCGATACGCGGGGGCGGAGGCAGGATGAAGAGACGTTGAACGATCGGACGCGCGAAGGCAGCGGCGCTCGATTGCCGCTCACGCTTCTCGTCGCCTTTCTGGCCATCGTCGCCGGTATCGTCGGCTGGCTCAGCCTGACGTCGCCCGAAGCCGTGATCGCGGACGAAGAGCCCGCAACGGCGGCGGCTCACGCGCCGGGGCCGGCAGGCGAGACGCACGGCACGGCCGATACCCATGGCACGGCTGGCAGCCATGACGCGGCCGATGCGCATGGCGCAGCCAATACCCATGGCGCGGCCGATCCGCATTCCGCCGATCCCCCGGGCGCCCCGGCCAACGAACATGCCCCCGCCCCTGCCGCAGCTGAACCGGCCGGCGATCCCCATGCGGCAGCGCCCCACGGGGACGGTGCGCCTGCGGAGCCGGAAGCGGAGCGCGAAAAGCCTGTGGTCGTCTCGCCGGCCGTCGAGGTGCCGCCGCCGCCGGACCCGGAAGTCGTGATCGCGAAGGAACCGGAGCCCGACCCCCGGCCGGCGCCCGGACCCGAAACGAAACCGGCCGCCGACGCGACCGGCCATGCGCCGGAAAAGCCGAAAGCAGCGACGCCGGCCGACGCCCCACGGCCTGCCGCGCCGCGCAAGACGGTCGAGATCGCGAAGCTGCCGCCCGTGAGAAAGGACGCGCCGCTCCGGCCGGCTCCGGACCCGGATCTCGTTCAGGAAACGTCCCTGGGGCCGCTGCCGCAGCGCTACTCCGACGGGCGCGCGCCGTGGCGGGTTTACGCCAAGCCGTTCGACACCGCCGACAAGCGGCCGCGCGTCGCGATCGTCGTGACCGGTCTCGGCCTGTCGGCCGCGGCGACCGAATCCGCGATCCAGGGCCTGCCCGGCGCCGTCACGCTCGCCTTCGCGCCCTACACGACGGATCTGAACCGCTGGATCAGCCTTGCCCGGGCGGCGGGCCACGAGGTGCTGCTGAACGTCCCGATGGAGCCGATCAACTACCCGGCCTACGATCCCGGCCCGCAGACGCTGCTGACGTCGCTCAACGAGCAGGGCAATCTCGACCGGCTGTTCTGGAGTCTCAGCCGCGGGACGGGATATGTGGGCGTGATCGACTTCATGGGCTCCCGTTTCACCATGTCGCGGCCGCATCTGGCGCCGGTGCTGGCGGCGCTCCGCGACCGGGGTCTTCTCTATCTCGACAGCAGCAGCGCCGGGCGCAGCGTCGTCGCGCGCGCCGCACCGGACATCCGGGTCCCGTGGGCGGCGACGACCGTGGTCCTCGACGAGCGCGCGTCGCGCGTGGAGATCGACAGCCGGTTCGGGGACCTCGAACGGGAAGCCAAGCGCGCCGGCCGCGCCATCGGGATCGCCTCCCCCTATCCCGTCTCGCTCGAGCGCATCGCCGCGTGGACGCGCCAGCTCCGCGCCCGCGGGATCGCCATCGCGCCGGTCTCGGCCATGGTCCAGACGGACGGCGCGCCGGGCGGCGCCCGATGAGCGTTCCCGCCTGTCCGGAGGGATACCGTCCCTGCGTCGGCGTCCTGCTGCTGGACGGCGGCGGCCGCATCTTCGTCGGCGAACGCCTCGACACGCCGGGCGCCTGGCAGATGCCGCAAGGCGGCATCGATGCGGGCGAAACGCCGGAAGTGGCGGCGATGCGGGAGCTACAGGAGGAGACCGGCGTGACAGCGGCGACGCTGCTGGCGATCAGCGCCACGTGGCGGACCTACGACGTCCCGCCCGAAATCGCGAAGCATGCGTGGGGCGGCCGGTTCCGCGGCCAGGGCCAGATATGGGTCGCGGTGCGGTTCGAGGGCGCCGACGAGGATATCGACCTCGACGCGCATCACGCCGAGTTCGGACGCTTCAAGTGGACGGACGCGGAGACGCTGCTCGACGAGATCGTCGACTTCAAGCGCGACGTCTATGCAGCCGTCCTGGGCGAGTTCGAGGCGCTTCTGGAGAGGCCGGACTGATCCCGCCGGCAGCGGGCGTCAGGTCCGCTGCTGCAGGAACTGGAGCCGCGAGCCTTCCCCGAACAGACGGGCCCGCAGAACCGCGAGGCGCGGCGTGAAGCGGATCCGGTACCAGATGAAGGCGCGGACGGCGCGGCTGGCGGTCCAGCCCAGCGGCCCGGAGGGGTTGAGCCCGATCGCCTTGAAGATCATCTCGACGCCGCGCGCGACGTGGGTCGGGCGATAGTACTGCAGGCTGTCCCGCGCATAGGCGACCGAGTTCCGGCGCCGGTCGAAATGCTCGCCGTGAGAATTCGCCGCCCAGTAGGCAGTGGCGAGCTCATCGTCCTCGGTTTCGGCGACGCGGTCGAACGCCACCTTGAGGCGCTCGAGGAAGGTCAGGTTCTCGCGCTGCAGGTAGCGGCTCATCGAGGCGTGGAACAGGCAGTAATGCGCAAACTCGTCGTCCGCGATCCGGCGGCAGATTTCCTTGAGGACCGGCTCGTCGGTGGCGTCGCCGAGAGCGCTGTAGAAGGAATTCGTGCCGGTCTCGACCATGCAGCGGGCGATCATTTCGCCCGACCGCGAGCCGCGCACCGACGCCGTGGCGTCGAGCTGGACGCGGAAGTTCTCGGTAAATGTCCGGAAGCTGCGCTCGAAGTCGAAAGCGGGATCGGCCATCTCCGCCCAGGCCCCCAGCGCCTTGCCGTGCTGCACTTCCTCGATCGACCACTGGCCGATGGCGGAACACACCTTGGCATCGTCGCTGAAGACGTTCTGGAGATACCGGCGGTAATCGTCCGCGTTGAATTCGACGAGGCTCGCCGCCTTCACGACCCGAAGGATGTCGGGCGTGACCTTTTCGGGGTCGAATTCATCCCACGGGATGTCGTCTAACGTCCAGGTTCCCATCTCCGCCACCGTTTTCGCCCACTGACGCAGGTCTTCCGGAAAACATAAGACGGAAATGGGCGATTTCAACGAAAACAGCGGCCGATCGTTGCCGATCGGCCGCCGTATTGTTGCCGTTTTGCCGCGGAGCCGGGCGGAAAAACCCCGGCTCCCCCGGGCTCAGCTATCGTGGATCCGCTCGCCGTGCGCGGTGATATCCAGCCCCTCGATCTCGTCCTCCTCGGGGACCCGCAGACCTATCGTCGCGGAAATCACCTTTACGAGAATCCAGGAAATCACGAGCGACCAGACCGCAACGGCGACAAGGCCCGTGACCTGGGCGGCGAACTGCGAGCCCATCGTCATGCCCTCTCCGAGACCCAGCCCGCCGAGCGCTTCCGCGCCGAAGAAGGAGGTCAGCAGGATGCCGAGAGCGCCGCCGACGCCATGGACGGCGAAGACGTCGAGCGAGTCGTCGATCTTGATCGTGTTCTTGATCAGGTGCACGCAGCCGTAGCAGACGAAGCCGGCGAGGAAGCCGAACACCAGACCGCCGACCGGCCCGACGAAGCCCGAAGCGGGGGTGATCGTCGCGAGGCCGGCGACCATGCCGGTGACGATGCCGACGAGGCTCGGCTTGCCGTGTTTGACCCATTCGATCAGCATCCAGACGATCGACGCGGTCGCCGCCGAGATGTGCGTGACCAGCATCGCCATGCCGGCGCCGCCGTCGGCGGCCAGGGCCGAGCCGGCGTTGAAGCCGAACCAGCCGACCCACAGCATCGCCGCGCCGATCATGGTCAGGCCGGGGTGATGCGGCGGCACGATCTCGCGCGGGAAACCCCGTCGCGCGCCCAGCGCCTTGGCGATCACGAGGGCCGACACGCCCGCCGTGACGTGGACGACGAGACCGCCGGCGAAGTCCTTGACGCCCCGGTCGGCCAGCCAGCCGCCGCCCCAGACCCAATGGCACACGGGCGCGTAGACGAGGATCAGCCAGATCGCGCTGAACCACAGCACCGCCGCGAACTTGATGCGCTCCACATACGCGCCGACGATCAGCGCCGGGGTGATGATCGCGAACGTCATCTGGAACATGAAGAACACGGATTCGGGGATCGTGCCCGAAAGCGTGTCCTTGCCGATGCCTGCGAAGAAGGCCTTGCCGAGCCCGCCGATCCACGCGTTGGCCGCACCGCCGTCGCCGAACGACAGGCTGTAGACGCCGACGATCCAGAGGATCGACATCAGGCACGCGATCGCAAAGCAGTGCATCAGCACCGACAGCAGGCTGCGCTTGCGCACCAGACCACCGTAGAACAGCGCAAGCCCCGGCAGCGTCATGAACAGCACGAGCGCGGTCGACGTCAGGATCCACGCCGTATCGCCGCCGCTGAGCGCCGGCTTGTCCTGCGCGAACGCGTCCGCCGGCAGTCCGAAAATCAATGCAAGAAGGGCGGCGGCTGCCAGCGCGCGGCCCGGACCGAGAATTGCCATCTTGAGTCCCCTGTTTCCTGTCCCGGCCGCTCCGAGGCGGCCCGTGTTCGTTTTCATGCATGTGTCCGGAACGCAGCGCGCCACACATCCGCCGCATCCGGCGGAGCGTTCCGTCCATGCAATTTTCAGTATTCTGCCATCGCGCAGATAATGGCCGAAATCACCGGCTTGTGTCCAGCGCGCGGACCGGATTTAGACGAGGAAACGGGAAAGTGCGGGGCGTCGGCGCCGGGCCGGACGCCGGCGGGTCAGGCCGCGGCGCGGGCCGCGTCGCGCATCGCCTCGGCAACGGCGAGGCCGAGTTCCGCGCTGCTCCGGGCGGTATCCGAATCGGCGGCGTTCAGCGCCTCTCGGGCGGCAGCGAGGCGTTCGTCCGCCGCGGCGGCGTCGATCTCGTCGACCGGCATCGCCTCTTCGGCGAGCACCGTGCAGCGCTCGCCGGTCACCTCGGCGAAGCCGCCGGCGACGAAGATGCGTTTGTCGACCTTTTCGCCGGCATAGGTGCTGATGACCCCCGGCCGCAGGGCCGAGATCATCGGCGCATGGCCGATCAGCACGCCGAAGTCGCCTTCGGCGCCGGGGACCACCACCATCTCCACTTCCTCGGAGAGGAGCAGCTTTTCCGGCGAGACCAGCTCGAAGGAAATCGGATCAGCCATAGTGCGTTCCTGCCTTGCGGTTCTGCGTCAGCCCGATCAGGCCGCGTCCGCCATTGCCTTGGCCTTCGCCACGGCGTCTTCGATCTTGCCGACCATGTAGAAGGCGGATTCGGGAAGATCGTCGTATTCGCCCTCGACCAGGCCCTTGAAGCCCTTGATCGTGTCTTCGAGGTCGACAAGCACGCCCGCCATGCCGGTGAAGACCTCGGCCACGTGGAACGGTTGGGACAGGAAGCGCTGGATCTTGCGCGCGCGCGCGACGACCAGCTTGTCCTCTTCCGACAGCTCTTCCATGCCGAGAATGGCGATGATGTCCTGCAGCGACTTGTAGGTCTGGAGGACGCGCTGCACTTCACGGGCGACCTGGTAATGCTCGTCGCCGACGATCCGCGGATCGAGAATTCGCGACGTCGAATCGAGCGGGTCGACCGCCGGGTAGATGCCGAGCTCGGCGATCTGGCGCGACAGCACGGTCGTCGCATCGAGATGCGAGAACGAGGTTGCCGGCGCCGGGTCGGTGAGGTCGTCCGCGGGGACGTAAATGGCCTGCACCGAGGTGATCGAGCCCTTGCTCGTCGTGGTGATGCGTTCCTGCAGGTTGCCCATGTCGGTGGCCAGCGTCGGCTGGTAGCCCACCGCCGAGGGGATGCGGCCGAGAAGCGCCGACACCTCGGAGCCCGCCTGCGTGAAGCGGAAGATGTTGTCGACGAAGAGCAGCACGTCCTGGCCTTCCTCGTCGCGGAAATATTCGGCGAGCGTCAGGCCGGACAGGCCGACGCGGGCGCGCGCGCCCGGCGGCTCGTTCATCTGGCCGTAGACCAGCGCCGCCTTCGATTCGCCTTCGAGGTTGATAACGCCCGACTCCATCATTTCGTGATAGAGGTCGTTGCCCTCGCGCGTGCGCTCGCCGACGCCGGCGAACACGGAGAAGCCGCCGTGCGCCTTCGCGACGTTGTTGATCAGCTCCATGATCAGCACCGTCTTGCCGACGCCCGCGCCGCCGAACAGGCCGATCTTGCCGCCGCGCGAATAGGGCGCGAGCAGGTCGACGACCTTGATGCCGGTAACGAGAACTTCGGTTTCCGTCGACTGTTCGACGAACTCCGGCGCTTCGCGGTGGATCGGCAGGCGCTTCGTGGTGTTGACCGGGCCGCGCTCGTCGATCGGCTCGCCGATGACGTTGAGGATGCGGCCGAGCGTCTCGGGGCCGACCGGCATGGTGATCGGGCTGCCGGTGTCGGTCACCTTCTGGCCGCGGACGAGACCCTCGGTCGTGTCCATGGCGATGGTGCGCACGGTGCTCTCGCCGAGATGCTGCGCAACCTCGAGGACCAGGCGGTTGCCGCCGTTGTCGCACTCGAGCGCGTTCATGATCTCGGGCAGATCGCCCTCGAACTGCACGTCGACGACAGCGCCCATGACCTGGGAAATGCTGCCGATATTGTTTGCCGGAGTGCCTGCCGTGTCGGCCATGTTCATACCTCGTACATCGTTGATCGGGGCTGCGGTCAGACCGCTTCGGCGCCCGAGATGATTTCGATCAGTTCCTTGGTGATGACCGCCTGACGCGTCCGGTTGTAGTTCAGCGTCAGGTTGTCGATCATTTCGCCGGCGTTGCGGGTGGCGTTGTCCATGGCGGACATGCGCGCACCCTGCTCGCTGGCGCTGTTTTCGAGAAGCGCCCGGAAGACCTGCACGCTCATGTTGCGCGGCAGGAGCACTTCGAGAATTTCGGTCTCATCCGGTTCGTAGTCGTAGACGACGCTGTCCGAACCGGCGTCGTCCGCGGTCTCGGCCGGGGCCTCGACCGGGAACGGAATCAGCTGCTGGCGCGTGACGATCTGCTGGATCGCCGAGCGGAAGCGGTTGTAGACCAGCGTGCAGACGTCGAATTCGCCCGCCTCGAACATTTCGTCGATCTTGGTCGCGATCGCCTGCGCCTCGTCGAAGCTCAGCCGCTGGCGGCCGACGTCCTCGATCGAATCGACGATCAGCGAGCGGTGGTCGCGGCGAAGCTGGGACCAGCCCTTGCGGCCGACGGTGAGGATCTTGACCTGCTTGCCGTCCGCGAGAAGCCCGGAAATCAGCCGCCGCGCATCGCGCACGATCGACGAGTTGAAGGCGCCGCACAGTCCGCGGTCCGACGTCATGACGACGACCAGATGCACGTCCTGCTTGCCCGTTCCGGACAGCAGCTTCGGCGCGCCTTCCGCGGAAGCGAGCGACGCCGCGAGCGATCCCAGCATGCGGTCCATCCGCTCGGCATAGGGCCGCGCGGCTTCCGCCTGTTCCTGGGCCCGGCGAAGTTTCGCCGCCGCGACCATTTTCATCGCAGACGTGATCTTCTGCGTCGACTTGACGCTGTCGATCCGCTGGCGAAGGTCTTTGAGGCTCGGCATATCCGGTGTCCGTTATCCGTTTCCGCGCTGCCGCTCAGGCCACGAAGTTCTTGGAGTAGCCGTCGAGGATGCCCTTGAGCTTGTCCTGCGTGGCGTCGGACAGCGCCTGTTCGCTGCGGATCGTGGTCAGCAGCTCGGCGTGGTTCGACCGGACGTCGGAGATGAAGCCCTGCTCGAACCGCGTCACGTCGCGGGCCGGGATGTTGTCGAGATAGCCGTTCACGCCGGCGAAGATCACCACGACCTGCTCCTCGACCGGCAGCGGCGAGTACTGCGGCTGCTTGAGAAGCTCGGTCAGGCGTTCGCCGCGGTTCAGCAGGCGCTGCGTCGCCGCGTCGAGGTCGGACGCGAACTGAGCGAACGCCGCCATCTCGCGGTACTGGGCAAGCTCGAGCTTGATCGAGCCGGCGACCTGCTTCATCGCGCGGATCTGCGCGGCGGAGCCGACGCGGCTGACCGACAGGCCGACGTTCACCGCAGGCCGGATACCCGAATAGAACAGGTCGGTCTCGAGGAAGATCTGGCCGTCGGTGATCGAGATCACGTTGGTCGGAATATAGGCCGACACGTCGCCCGCCTGGGTTTCGATGACCGGCAGCGCGGTCAGCGAGCCGCCGCCGTTGGCGTCGCTCATCTTGGCCGCGCGCTCGAGCAGGCGCGAATGCAGGTAGAAGACGTCGCCCGGATAGGCTTCGCGTCCCGGCGGACGGCGCAGCAGCAGCGACATCTGGCGGTAGGCGACGGCCTGCTTCGACAGATCGTCGTAGATGATCAGCGCGTGCATGCCGTTGTCGCGGAAATACTCGCCCATGGCGCAGCCGCCGTAGGGCGCGAGGAACTGCAGCGGCGCCGGGTCGGACGCCGTCGCGGCGACGACGATGGTGTATTCCATCGCGCCCGCTTCCTCGAGCGCCTTCACGATCTGCGCGACCGTCGAGCGCTTCTGGCCGATGGCGACATAGACGCAGAAAAGCTGCTTGTCGGTGTCGCCGTCGTCGAAGGCTTTCTTCTGGTTGATGATCGTGTCGATCGCGATGGCCGTCTTGCCGGTCTGGCGGTCGCCGATGATCAGTTCGCGCTGGCCGCGGCCGACCGGGATCAGGCTGTCGATCGCCTTGAGGCCGGTCTGCATCGGCTCGTTCACCGACTTGCGCGGAATGATGCCCGGCGCCTTGACGTCGACGCGGCGGCGCTCGGCGGCGTCGATCGGGCCCTTGCCGTCGATCGGCTCGCCCAGCGCGTCGACCACGCGGCCCAGCAGGCCCTTGCCGACGGGAACGTCCACGATGGCGCCGGTCCGCTTGACGGTGTCGCCTTCCTTGATGTTCGAGTCGGAGCCGAAGATGACGACGCCGACATTGTCGGTCTCGAGGTTCAGCGCCATGCCCTTGATGCCGCCCGGGAACTCGACCATCTCGCCCGCCTGGACGCTGTCGAGGCCGTAGACGCGCGCGATGCCGTCACCGACGGACAGCACTTCGCCGACCTCGGCGACCTCCGCCTCGGTGCCAAAATTGGCGATCTGGTCCTTGAGGATCGAAGAGATTTCTGCGGCGCGGATGTCCATCACGCTGCCCCTTTCAAGCTGAGTTCAAGTCTTTGAAGTTTCGTGCGAAGAGAGGAATCGACCATCCGCGACCCTACCTTCACGACCATTCCGCCGAGCAGCGACGCATCGACGCTCGCTTGGAGCGACACCTTGGAGCCCATGGCGGTACGGAGTTCCTGTTCGAGGCGCTCGCGCTGCGCGTCCGTCAGGGCGCGGGCCGTCGTCACCTCGGCGGTAACCTCGCCGCGGCGCCTCGACAGCAACTCGCGATAGGCGTCGCACATGTCCGCCAGGGCGAACAGGCGCCGGTTCTGCGCGACGACGCCGACGAAGCGCAGCGTCAGATCGCTGACGCCCGCCTTTTCGAGCACGGCGGCGATCGCCCTGCCCTGAACCTCGCGGCTGATGACGGGACTCGAGACGAGACGGCGCAGATCGCCGGACTCGGCGATCAGAGCGCGGATGCCGGCCAGATCGGCGGCAACCTCGTCTAGTTGCTTGTGCTCATCGGCGAGCTCAAAAAGCGCTGCGGCATAGCGACCGGAGACACCGGAAACGCCTGACGATGCGGACGACACTCGGCTGACCTCGAAACGCCCCTGTTGAGGCATCTAAGTTGTTGATTTCACTCACAAAAACCGAGCCCCTGTAGAGCCCGATCCGTGACTGCCCCGAAAGGCAGCGTTTCCTAACACAGGGCTTTGTGCGTTGCAACCCGGCGCGGTGCGGAGTTGCGCGTCAAAGCGTCGCGAAAAATGGAGCGACCGGGACCGGATTGCCGCCCTTACTGCTGCATGGAAGAGACCGAGACGTGAACCTCCATCTCCTCGTCCTCGTCACCGCCGCTGCGGACGCCCCGGATCGGCGCGGCGGTGTCGTAATCGAGGCCGACGGTAAGGCTGACATGGCAGTCGGTGCCGGACTTGCAGTTCGAGACGTCGAAGCTGACCCATCCCAGGTCGGGGACCCAGGCGGCCGCCCAGGCGTGGCCGGCCGCGTGCGGCTCGGCCTTCTCGCCGTCATAGAGGTAGCCGGAGACGTAGCGCGCCGGCATGCCGAGCGCGCGCAGCCCACCGATGAAGATATGGGCGTGGTCCTGGCAGACGCCGCGGCCGGCGGCGAACGCCTCCTGCGCGGTCGACAGCACGTCGGTCGTGCCGGGCTCGTACGACACCTTTTCGTGCAGCGCTTCCATCAGCGCGTGGAGAGCCTTGATCCGGTCGGCGCGGAGCGCGTCCTCGTGGTCGCGGAAAAAATCCAGGATCGCCGCATCGGGCTCGGTCTGGCCGGTCTGGCGCAGATAGACCTCGACCGGCAGGTCGCCCTTTTCCCACGGCAGGACGCCGTTGACGTCCGACGTCACCACCTCGCCGCTCGCCCGGACCTCGATCCGCTCCGGCGGGTCGTCGACGACCAGTGTATGGCAGGTGTTGGCGAACGCATCGGTCCACTGGCTCATCGTGCCCGGCGCGTCGACGCGCCAGCGCATCACGTGCTGGCTGTTGTTGGTGCGCGGCGTCAGCCGGAAGACCTGCGCCGAGAAGCTCGGCGCGTGGTCGTAGCGGTAGACGGTCGTATGGTTGATCAGAAGCCGCATCGTCGCCTCACCGCACCATCATGAAGTCGCGGCCGATCTGCTGGGTGATCTCGGCGTTGCCTTCGATGAACCCGGTCAGGAATTCGTGCAGTCCCGACGTCATGATCTCGTCGATCCGCGTGTAGCGGATCTGGGCGTGCAGGCGACCGCACAGGCGCTGGCATTCGTGCGGGTGATCGCCGCACAGATCGTCGAGCGTCTCGGTCAGCCGGTCGTAGCACGAGGGCAGCGAGCGCGGCATCTGCGGATTGAGAATGACGAGATCGGCCACCCGGAGCGCCGTGATACGGTCGCGATAGACCTTGTGATAGGCGCGGAACGCGCTCAGCGAGCGCAGCAGGGCGCCCCACTGGTAGTAGTCGAGCGCGCCGCCGACATCCTCGGCCGTCGGCAGCAGGACGTGATACTTGGAATCGAGCAGCCGCGCGGTGTTGTCGGCCCGTTCGATGTCGAGGCCGACTTCCATGAACATCATCGCCTCGTCCCGCAGCATCGTGCCCTCGGCCACGCCGCGGAACAGGTGCGCCCGCTCCTTGACCCAGTCGAAGAACACCCGACGGCTGGCGGACGACAGGACCATCTCGTCCATTGCGCGCAACTCCAGCCAGGTCGAGTTGATGCTCTCGAACATCTCGGTGGTGATCGTGCCGCGCAGCGCGCGGGCGTTCTCGCGGGCGGCGCGGATGCTGGAGAAGATGCTCGCGGGATTCTCCTGGTCGAGCGCCATGTAGTGCAGCACCTGGCGGCCCGCGATCTCGCCGTGCTTTTCGTCGTAGCCCGCCAGCGCGCCCGCGACTTCGAGGACGGAGAACCAGGCCGATGCCTGCGTCTTCTGGTCCTGCGGCGTCAGCGTCATGCGGTCGGCGACGTCGAGGATGCGCGCCATGTTCTCGGCGCGCTCCGAATAGCGCATCATCCAGTAGAGCTGATCTGCGACCCGTCCGAGCATGGCTATTCCTGCAGCACCCGGGTGTCCTTGGTGCCGCCGCCCTGCGAGGAGTTGACGACCAGCGAGCTCTCGACCAGCGCGACGCGGGTCAGCCCGCCGGGCACCACTGTGACGTCCTCGCCCGACAGCACGTAGGGGCGAAGGTCGACGTGGCGCGGCGCGACGCCCTGATCGACATAGGTCGGGCAGGTCGACAGCGACAGGGTCGGCTGCGCGATGAAGCCGTTCGGCGCCTTCAGGATGCGCTCGCGGTATTTCTCGATCTCTTCCTTGGTGCTCGTCGGGCCGACCAGCATGCCGTAGCCGCCGGAGCCGTGCACCTCCTTGACGACGAGGTCGGCGAGATTGTCGAGCACGTATTTCCGGTCTTCAGCGTCGCGCAGCATATAGGTCGGCACGTTGTTCAGGATCGGCTCCTCGCCGAGATAGAACCGAATGATGTCGGGGACGTAGGGATAGACCGACTTGTCGTCGGCGACGCCGGTTCCCATGGCATTCGCGACCGTCACCCCGCCGGAGCGGTAGACGGACAGCAGGCCGGGCACGCCGAGGAGCGAATCCGCGCGGAAGGCGAGCGGGTCGATGAAGTCGTCGTCGATGCGCCGGTAGACGACGTCGACGCGCTGCGGGCCCTTGGTGGTCCGCATGAACAGCCTGTTGTCGCGGACGAACAGGTCCGGCGCCTCGACCAGCTCGATGCCCATCGCCTCGGCGAGATAGGCGTGTTCGAAATAGGCGCTGTTGAACGCGCCGGGCGTCAGCAGCGCGACCGTGGGATCGCTGACGCCGCGCGGCGCGACGGCGCGCAGGTTGCGCAGCAGCTCCTCGCCGTAATGGTCGACCGGCGCGACCCGGTTCTGGGCGAACAGCTCGGGGAACAGCCGCATCATGATCGAGCGGTTCTAGAGCTTGTAGGAGACGCCCGACGGCGACCGCAGATTGTCCTCGAGGACGTAGAATTCGGTCTCGCTGACGCGCACCAGATCGATGCCGGCGATGTGGGTGTAGACCCCGCCCGGCACGTCGAGCCCGTGCATCTGGATCTGGTAGTAGTCGTTGTTGAAGACGAGCTCGGCCGGGATCTTGCCGGCACGCACGATTTCCGCCTCGTGATAGAGATCGTGCAGGAACATGTTGAGGGCGCGCACGCGCTGCACCGAGCCGCGCGACAACAGGTCCCACTCGGACGCGGAGAACACACGCGGGATCACGTCGAACGGGATCAGCCGTTCGTTACCGCCTTCGCGGCCGTAGACGAGGAACGTGATTCCCATCCGGCGGAAAAGGACTTCCGCCTCTTCCGACTTGCGGTCGAGTTCCCCTTCGGGAAGTGCATCGAGCCATGTCGCGATGTCCCTGTAAGCATCGCGTATGCTGCCATCGGCGATGCGCATTTCATCGAATTTTGCGCTATCAGCCATGTTCTGATCGTACCGGGTGCGCGTCGCGAGTCAATCGGGCCGCCTGTTAGAGAAAGCTGGTCAAAGAAAACTGTACGGATCGATATCGACCGTGATCCTGACGCCGCCCTTGGGCTTCTGCGAGAAAACCCAGCGACGCAGAACGTTCTGAATATTGGCATCCTTTCGCGCCTGGACAAGGAGCCGCCGGCGATGGCGGCCGCGACTGACCGACAAGGGCGCCGGCGCGGGCCCGAGGACGCGCACGCCGTCGAGCCGGGGCGCGGTGC
>JAYPTI010000085.1:0-14363 GCA_038133505.1 Alphaproteobacteria bacterium | reverse complement strand
GGGCAGGGACGGTACTACGCCCGACCTGCCCTCTACCGGAAGGGCACGCGCCGGCATCCGCGCCGCGCGCCGAGAGGCGGGCGACAGGGCCTCGAACGGCTCGCGGCATCGCTGCGGCGCCTGCGGCAACGAGACAGACTTCGCGTCCGCGCGTCATCCACTGCACCGCGCCGGTCCGTGGATCGCGCTGCGCTACGGCGGCGACGGCCCCAATTTCGCACTCGAGGAGACGAGCTGTGCCACCTGCGGGTCGCTGGTCGACGTGCGCGAAGTATTGAAAGAAAACGCAAATACGGTGTGATCGAAACTGGCAGGCGGGTCTTAGACCCGCACCTACACACAGCGAACGCGCACGAATATCCGTAGGGGCCGGTCTAAGACCGGCCCGTGCAAAACACGACAAGGGAGGAAACCATGGCAATCAAAAAGGTCGGCGTGATCGGTCTCGGCAAGATGGGTGGGCCGCTGGCGCGCCATCTGCGGGGCGCGGGCTTCGAGGTGACGGGCTACGACGTTGCGAAGGCGGCGGTCGACGCGGTCGCCGATGCGGGCGTCAAGGCGGCGGCCGACTGCGCCGAGATCGGCGCGTCGTGCGACCTCGCCATCGTCGGCGTCGGGTTCGACTCGCAGGTCGAGGAGACGCTGTTCGGCAAGGGCGGGCTGATGACGAACCCGCGCGACGGGCTGATCGTCGCCATCGCGTCGACCGCCTCGCCCCAGATGATGAAGGACATCGCCGCCCGTACGACTGGGTCGGGCGTTACGTTCCTCGACATCCCGATGTGCCGAGGCGAACACGCCGCTATCGCGGGCGAGCTGCTCATCATGGGCGGCGGCGACAAGGCAACCTTCGACGCGTGCCGTCCCGCCTTCGAGACCTTCGCCAGCTCGATCTACTATCTCGGCGATCTCGGCGCGGGCCAGGTCGGCAAGATGGTCAACAACCTGATCCTGTGGGCGTGCATCTCGGCCAACACCGAGGGCACGCGCATCGCGGGTGCCTTGGGGGTCGAAGCCGGGCCGCTGCGCGAGGCACTGCTCGATTCGAGCGCGCACAACTGGGCGATGGACGTCCAGGCCGACCAGTGGCCGATGCCGTGGGCCGAAAAGGACATGACGATCGTCCTCAAGGAGGCCGACGCCGCGCGCGTCAGCCTGCCGCTTTGCGGCTCCATCAAGGAGGTGATAAAAGGCATCAAGATCGATCGCGGCGAAGACATGCCGAGAGAACATTAAAAATACTTTGTTTTCCGCCCTTTTCAGGCATGAAGGGAGCTTCTATGGCGAGCAAAAGCTGGTCTGTCTATCTGTCGGGCGAGATTCACACCGACTGGCGCGAACGCATCCAGGAAGGCGTCGACAAGGCAGGCCTGCCGGTGCAGTTCCATGGCCCGGTCACGGACCACGACTCGTCGGACGATTGCGGCGTTGAGATCCTCGGGCCCGAGGGCAACAATTTTTGGAAGGATCACAAGGGCGCGCAGATGAACGCCATCCGCACGCGCACCCTGATCGCCGAGTCCGACATCGTCGTGGTGCGCTTCGGCGAGCAGTACAAGCAGTGGAACACTGCGTTCGACGCCGGCTTCGCCGCCGCGCTCGGCAAGCCGATGATCACTCTGCACGACGAGGGCCACACGCACGCCCTCAAGGAAGTGGATGCCGCCGCACTGGCGGTCGCGCAGACGCCAGAACAGGTGGTGCGCATACTGGATTACGTCATCGAAGGGAGACTCTAGAACATGGGCGTCAGAAGAATCGTCACCGGCCACGACGAAAACGGTAAGGCCATCGTGATCGCCGACGGCGAATCCCCCAACATCCTCCGCCCCGACAACCGGCCTGGCGTCGAGATCAACAACATGTGGGTCCTCGACGAGGCGCCCTGCAAGCCTCTCGGCGAGGAGGAGTCCGTCAAGAACCGCCAGATCGGCCTGCTGCCGCCCAAGAACGGCTCGGTCTTCCGCGTGATCAAGTTCCCGCCGGAGAAGGACTGGATCGGCAACGTCGACAAGGAAGCCGCAAAGGCGAGCTTCGCGTCGATCGGCGCCGAGGGCGCATCCGACCAGGGCGAGCCGCCGCATCCGCTGATGCACAAGACCGAGACCATCGACTTCGCGATGTGCATCTCCGGCGAGATCTATCTCGTCTTGGACGATTCCGAAGTGCTGATGAAGCCTGGCGACACCTGCGTCCAGCGCGGCACCAACCACGCCTGGTCTAACCGCTCAGACGACGACTGCTACATGATGTTCGTCCTCGTCGATGGCACATTCGACTGACCTGCAGTATTTCGCCTGGGGCATCGACCGGCCGGACGCGATGCAGCAGCGGCTCGAGCTGCGCGACGAGCACTGGGCGTTTCTCGACCGGTTCGAGGACCGGCTGCTCGCCCGCGGCCCGGCGCTCTACGATGCGGACCCGAAGCGCGTGCTCGGCTCGATCCACGTGGTCGAGCTCGAGGACGACGCGGAGGCCCGCCATTTCGCCTTTGACGAGCCGTTCGCGAAGAATGGCGTCTCTTCCGACGTGGTGTTGACGAAATACCGCTACGATCTCGGCCGCACCCAGTTCGAGTACGACGGAAACGCGGACTCGCCGCGCTTCTTCGTCCACTGCCCCGCCGCCAACCCCGGCACGGATCCGCCTCCCGACGTCGCGGCGGCGCACGAGGCGCACTGCGCGGCGTTCGACACCCACGTCGTCTGCCAGGGCGCGCTGCTCGACGAGAGCGGCGACTGGGCCGGGCGCATCGCCCCCGCCGCGCCCGCCCGCGCGACGGGGGCGACGTTCACCGCCGGCGACTCCTGCCCGCGGGCGGGTTTCTGCGCAGAAACCGCCATCCACCGCTGGACGAAGGGCGGCGCCGCCAACCTCAAGGCCGTGGGGCTGATGCAGCGCTGAGGCGGGGGTAAACGCCCCCTACCGTCGGAAAATTTGACGACTCATAGGGCGAACGCCCCCCGGCGTCGAGGGCTACGCCGCTTCCGCGCCCTTCGCCGCCTCGATCGCCGCCCAAACCTTCTGCGCCGTCGCTGGCATTTGGACATACTCCGCGCCGATCTGCGCCAGCGCGTCGTTGACCGCGTTCATGATCGCCGCCAGCGAGCCCACCGTCCCGGCCTCGCCCGCACCCTTGACGCCGAGCGGGTTGGTCGGCGTCGGCACGACGTTGGAGCCGATCTCGTAGGAGCACAGATCATCGGCGCGCGGCATGCAGTAATCGAGGAACGAGCCGGTCATCACCTGCCCCGAGCCGGGATCGACGATGATGTCCTCCATCAGCGCCTGGCCGACGCCCTGGGCGATGCCGCCGTGGATTTGGCCCTTGACCAGCAGCGGGTTGATGATCGTGCCGACGTCGTCGACCACGCTGTATTTGACGATCTCGGTCACGCCCGTGGCCGGGTCGATCTCTATTTCGGCGATGTGGCAGCCGTTGGGGAAGGTGAAGATGCCGCCGTTGTAGGTCGCGGTCTCGTAGAGGCCGGGCTCGATGTCGCCGCCGAGACGCGCGGGCTGGAAGGCCGCCTTGGCGACGTCGGACATCGAGATCGTGCGATCGGTTCCGGCGACCGAGAACGCGCCGTCGGCGAACTCGATGTCGGTCTCGGCCGCTTCGAGCAGGTGGGCGGCGATCTTCTTGCCGCGCTCGAGGATCTTGTCGGCAGCCATCTTCACCGCCGTGCCGCCGCAGGCGGCCGAGCGCGAGCCGAACGTGCCGGTGCCCGACTGGACCTGGTCGGTATCGCCGTAGACGAACCGCATGTCGTCGGTATCCATGCCCAGCATGCCGGACAGCATCTGCTTGAAGGTCGTGCCGTGGCCCTGGCCGTGGTCGTGCGTTCCCATGAACAGCGTCAGCGTGCCGGACGCATCGAAGCGGATCTCGGCCGTCTCGATCATGCCCGCGTTCGACGCCTCGATGGTGTTCGAGACGCCGATGCCGTGCAGCATGCCGCGCGCCTTCGCCGCCTCGCGTCGCGCGGGGAAACCGGCGTAATCGGCGATCTTCATGCACTCGTCGAGGTTCTTCTCGAAGTCGCCGCAGTCGTAGGTGTAGACCAGCGCCGTCTTGAACGGCATCGCGTCGACCGGGATGGTGTTCATCCGGCGCAGCTCGGCCGGGTCCATCTTCAGCTCGCGCGCCGCCATATCGACCAGCGTCTCGATGACGTAGGCCGCCTCGGGCCGGCCGGCGCCGCGGTAATGCGCGGTCAGCATGGTATTGGTGGCGACGCCGGTGACGTCGACATGGATCGCGGGCGTCGTATAGGTGCCGGCGAGCACGCCGATATTGCCGACGGCCGGGCCGGCGGCGCGCTCGGAATTGTAGTAGGCGCCCGACGCAGCGATCGTCTTTACCCGGAGGCCGAGGAACTTGCCGTTCTTGTCGAGGGCGAGCGCGGCCTCGGTGACGTTGTCGCGCGCCTGCTCATCGGACAGCAGGCCTTCGGAACGCTCGCTGATCCACTTCACGGGCTTCCGCAGCATCTTCGAGGCGACCATCGACAGGATGTATTCGGGATAGCAGCCGCCCTTCATGCCGAAGCCGCCGCCCATGTTGTCGCTGATCACGCGGAACTTGTTCTCGGGCAGCTTGAAGACCTGGCTGGCGAGGATGGCGCGGATGCGGTGCGGCGCCTGCACGGTGCAGCGGACGATGTAACGGTCGTCGCGCGTGTCGTATTCCGCGAGGCAGCCGCGCGGCTCCATCGAATTGGTGGTGATGCGGTTGATCACCATGCGGTGGCTGATGATGTGGTCGGCCTTCTCGAACGCCGCGTCGGTCGCCGCCTTGTCGCCCGCCTGGTGGACGAAGAACTCGTTGCCGGGCGCCTCGTCCCAGATCTGCGGCGCGCCGGGCTCGACCGCCTGCGCCGTGCCGACGACCGCGGGCAGTTCCTCGTATTCGACCATGATCATCTCGGCCGCGTCCTTGGCTTGGGCGACCGTGTCGGCGACGACGAAGGCGACGTAGTCGCCGACATAGCGCACCCGGTCCCTGGCGAGATGCGGTTGCGCCAGCGTCGGCGCGTCGGAACCGTCGCGGCGCTTGCGCTGCATCATCGGCCGCTGCAGGCCGAGCGCGAGGACCTCCGGCGTGTTGCCGGTCAGGATCAGGCGGACGCCGGGGGCCGCCTCGGCGGCGCTGGTGTCGATTCCGTTGATCTTCGCGTGCGCCAGCGGCGAGCGCAGAACGTAGCCGCGCAGCTGGCCGTCGGAGGTGACGTCGTCGACGTAGCGCCCCTCGCCCCGCAGCAGATACGGGTCTTCTTCGCGCGCAACCGGTTGTCCGATACCGTACTGTCCCAAGCTCGTGCCTCCTTCGTTTACGGCCGGACGCAAACGTCCGGCCGGATCGTGTCTGATGGGTGCCGGGCCGCGCCTGCCGCCAGAAGGCGGCAATCGGCCCGCATTCGTGCTATTTTAGGACGTTCCACGACGGAGTGCGACTCGCGCACCGTCATTCTCCTTGCGGGTGCGACCGACGATGACAGCCCTTCCCGATGTGCCCGACGGCGACGCGCTTCTCCGGAACGCGACCGTCCCCGCCTGCGCGGTCGACGGGCTGCCGGAAGCCGCGGCCGTGGACGCGGACGGGCTGACCCGGCTCGACATTGCGCTACGGGACGGCCGGATCGAGGCGATGGGCGCGCAGGGAAACCTGACCGTGGAAGGCCTCACCGAGGTCGATCTCGACGACGGCATGGTCCTCCCCTGTTTCGCCGACGTGCATACCCATCTCGACAAGGGCCATATCTGGCCGCGCACGCCGAACCCCGACGGGACGCGGCCCGGCGCGATCTCGGCCGTCGCCGCCGACCGCGCGCAGAGCTGGAGCGCCGGCGACGTGCGGGCGCGCATGGATTTCGCGTTGCGCTGCGCGTACGCCCACGGCACCGCGGCGATCCGCACGCATCTCGATTCGACGCCGCCGCAGGATGCGATCTCGTGGCCGGTCTTCGAAGAGCTGCGGGCCGAGTGGAAGGGCCGCATCGCGCTCCAGGCCTCGGCGCTCGACATCCTCCCGGCCTACGAGGACGACGGCTTCGCGGTCTCGATCGCGGACCGGGTGAAAGCGGCGGGCGGCATTCTCGGCGCGGTTCTCAATATCCAGAAAAACACCGACGCGCTGCTCGACAAGGTGATCCGGCTCGCCATCGAGCGCGACCTCGAGCTGGACTTCCATGTCGACGAGATGACCGACCCGGAAGCAAAATCGTTCGATGCCATCGCCGAGGCGCTGATCCGCAACAGATACGGCCGGCCGGTCAACGTCGGCCATTGCTGCGCGCTGGCGCTGCGGTCCGACGACGAGATCGACCGCGCCCTCGATCTGGCGGCGGAGGCGCAGATGCGCGTCGCCGCCCTCCCGATGTGCAACATGTATCTGCAGGACCGCTCGCCCACGCCCCCCGACGCCAACGCCCCGCGCAATTCTCAAAGGCGCACGCCGCGGTGGCGCGGGGTGACGATCCTGCACGAGATGAAGGCGCGCGGCATTCCGGTCGCGGTTTCCAGCGACAATACGCGCGATCCGTTCTACGCGTGGGGCGATCTCGACATGACGGAGGTGTTCACGCAGGCGGTGCGCATCGCCCAGCTCGACCATCCGGTCGGCGACTGGCCGGCGGCGGTCGCGCGCACGCCCGCCGATACGATGGGCGCAGGAGACGTCGGAAGGCTCGCCGCGGGCGGGCCCGCCGACATGATCCTGTTCCGCGCGCGCGACTGGAGCGAGTTCCTCGCACGGCCGCAGCGCGACCGGACGGTGATCCGCAGCGGAAAAGCCATCGACGCGGTCGTGCCGGATTACCGCGAGCTGGATGCGGCGATCGGGCGTTGACCGGAACCGGCAGGGGGCAGGCATGAAATACTCGGAAAACATCGACTATCTCGTCTCGTCGATCCTCTATCTCGGCACGCATGCGGATTACTGGGCGCGGACGCCCGGCGGCCTCGCGAAGGAGATTTCCGTCGACGAAGACCGGCTCCGCGCCGTGTTCGAAGGCTTTCCGAGCATCTATCGCCGCTCCCCCGGCACGGATGAGAAAGGCCAGTACCGCTATTCGCTGCAGGCGCGCTATGCGCGGCGCGAAGGCCGCGGCCAGGAACCGAAAAGCATCGCGCTGCTGACGACGGACCGGATGCAGATGGTGCTCGATTTCGTTCACCGCATGACCGAGCATGAGCAATCAGGCCGTCAGGTGAAATGGACGAATTACGTGTCGGTAATGGCGGCGGTCATCGCGGCGGTTACCGCGCTCGCAGTCGCGTTCGGCAAATGAAGACGTCACGAAAAGGAAGGTCGCCATGTTCGTCGCCATGAACCGTTTCAGGATCAACAAGGGGTCGGAGGAAGCCTTCGAGAACGTCTGGAAGAACCGGGATTCGCTTCTCGAGGAGGTGCCGGGTTTCGTCGAATTCCACCTCCTGCGCGGCCCCGACCAGGGCGAAACGACGCTCTACGCGTCCCACACGGTCTGGCAAGACCGCGCCGCGTTCGAGGCCTGGACCCAGTCCGAGCATTTCCGCAAGGCGCACGCGAATGCGGGCAATAACCGCGGCCTGTACGCGGGACACCCGGAATTCGAGGGTTTCGAAAGCGTCGAAGGGGCCTGATACGAGCGCGGTACCGGTCCCGCCATAAATCTGTGCCGCAGGCGTTTTCTCGACGCCCGCAATTTGCGATTATCCGGCCCACGAAGAACGCATACGGACAACCAATACCCGCGGAGGAAAGATCATGCCCATCGTCAAAGTACGGGATATCGCCTACGGACGCCTGCGGGCGCCCGATCTGGACGTGATGGAGGAATTCCTGACCGAATTCGGCATGGTGCGCTCGGCACGCACCGACGACGCGCTCTACATGCGCGGCACCGATCCTGATCACCATATCCACATCACCGAGAAGGGCGATCCGAAATTCGTCGGTTTCGCCTACAACGCCTCGAGCGAAGAAGACCTCGAGAAGCTGTCGAAGGAAGTGCCCGGCGCATCGGCGGTCGAGGACATCGACGAACCCGGCGGCGGCAGGCGCGTGCGCCTGACCGAGCCGAACGGCTATCAGATCGAAGTGGTCTGGGGCATCGAGCAGCTCGATCCCATCCCGGTCCGTTTCCAGAAGCTGAACTCCGGCCCCGAAGGCAACAACCGCGCCGGCGAACTGATGCGGATCCATCAGGGCCCGTCGCGCGTGAAGCGCATCGGTCACGGCGTCATGGGCTCGCCCGACCTCGCGGGAACCGTCAAATGGTTCCGCGACACGCTCGGCTTCGTGTGCTCCGACGACGTCTATGCGGGCGAGGAGAACAACATCATCGGGTCGTTCAACCGCGTCGACCAGGGCGACGAATACGTTGATCACCACGTGTTCTTCTGCATGCAGCACGGCCACGCCGGGCTGAACCACCTGTCGTTCGAGGTGCACGACGTGGACGACGTCTTTACCGGCCACAACTATCTCGAAAATCTCGGCAAGTACGAGCATATGTGGGGCATCGGCCGTCACCTGCTCGGCAGCCAGGTCTACGACTACTGGGCGGATCCGTGGGGCCGCGTGCACGAGCACTGGGCCGACAGCGACCGGCTCAACGTCGCCAACGGCGGCGAGGTCATGTCCGTCGAGGAAGGCCTGATTTCCCAGTGGGGCGAACCGCCGCCCGAGAAATTCATCGGCCGGTTCGTCGAATAGAACCGCAAAAGGGGGCGCTCTCGGCGCCCCTTTTTTTTCTGGCCGGGTTTCGGGAACGAACGATTGAGATGAAACGGAAGGTCTTCCTGGCGGGCGTGCTGTGCGGCGCGGTCGCGCTTGCCGGCCAGGCCGCCGCGCAACGAGGCTGGTCCGTCGCCCCGGCCGAGCCGTCCGGCCTTGCAGCGGAAGTCAGCAAGATGGACGAGGAGACCGGCGCCGCGCCTGAAGACGGGCTTCCCGACGGGCGCGTGGCGCGCTCGGCAACGGGCAGCATTTCCGCCGCCTGGTACGTTCGGCCGACCGAACGCTACGGTCACGGCATCCTCGGCGACGCCGTCGAAGCAGCCGGATTGCGCGTTCGCCTTCGCCAAGGCGGCACGCTGACACATGTCCTGCCGGCGGTCGAAGTGTTCGAGGACCGCACTCCCCGTCTCGCCGACCTCGACGGCGACGGCGAGCCCGATGTGATCGCCATCCGATCGTCCGTGGCGGCCGGCGCGGCGGTGACCGTCTACGGGATGCGGGGCGGCGCGCTGCGCCGGATCGCGACGACGCCGTTCATCGGCAAGCCCAACCGCTGGCTCAACATCGCGGGCATCGCGCGGTTTCGCGGCGGAAAGACCGCGGAGATCGCCTACGTGCAGACGCCCCATATCGGCGGCCGGCTGATCTTCGTCGCGCTGGACGGCGATGCGCTGGAGGTCGTCGCCAGGGCCGACGGGTTCTCGAACCACGCGATAGGCTCCACGGAGATGCGCCTGTCCGCCGTCGCCGACGCGAACGGGGACGGCCGTCCGGACCTCGCGCTGCCGCGCGCCGACCGCCGCGGCCTCAGGATCGTCTCGCTCGAACCGGCAGGGATCGTCCTTCTCGCCGACATCCCGCTGCCCGCCCCCATCGACAAGCCGATCGCGGCGGCCGGCAGCGGACGGGACCTGCAATTTTTCGTCGGATTGGACAACGGACAGGTGTTCCGGATCGCCCGGGGACGCTAGACTCGCCCAAACTCAGGGAGAAAGACCATGGCGATCATCGAACACCCGGTCCCGTACGAATATGACGGCGAACAGTATCAGGGGATGCTGGTTTACGACGATGCCCATTCGGGCAAGCGGCCGGCCGTCTTCATGCAGCCCGACTGGCTCGGCGTGTGTTCGCACACGATCGAGATGGCGACCGAGGCGCTTGGCGACGCCGAGTACGTGATCCTTCTCGCCGACATGTTCGGCAAGAACTACGGCGGCATGCAGAAGACCAACGCCGAGCTCGGCCCGATCGCGCGCGCCAAGCGCTCCGACATCGAGTTCATCCTCGGCTGCGGCACGGCCGCGGACAAGGCGCTGACGGCGGAGGCGGAAAAGCTCGGCCTGATCGACGCATCGAAGAAGGTCGCCGTCGGTTACTGCATGGGCGGCGGGTTCCTGACCGAACAGATCCGCGCCGGCGCCGATTACAAGGGCTCGGTCTTCATCCACGTCACGCTGCCGATGACGGTCGCGCCGAACCGGCCGTCCGACATCAAGGGCAAGGTGCTGATCGTCCACGGCACGGCGGACATCGTGACGCCGGTGCCGCAGGTGGATTCCTTCGAGACCGAACTGACGTTGGCCGGCATCGACTGGCAGACGATGATGTTCGGCGGCGCCCCGCACGGCTTCTGCGTCCGCGACGCCAACGACAACATCCAGCGCTACGACAAACGCCTGTGCGACCAGACCTACCGCCTGATGCGGGATTTCTTCGATGAGACGCTCTAGGCCGCGGCGGCTGCGGGCCGGTCTGAGACCGGCCCCTACGATTACGTGATCGGTCTGCGTAGGGGCGGGTCTCAGACCCGCCCGCCTCTAGCGGCGTTCTTATCCGTCACCATCACCGCGAACGCCCAGGACAGCGCCACTTCCTCGAGCCGGTCGAAGCGGCCCGACGCGCCGCCGTGGCCGGCGTCCATGTTCATGTAGAGCAGCACCTGGGTGTCCGCCGTGTTGTGGTGGCGCAGCTTGGCGGCCCACTTCGCAGGCTCCCAGTAGGTGACGCGCGGGTCCGTGAGACCGCCCGTCGCCAGCACGTTGGGATACGCCTTGTCCTCGACGTTGGTGTAGGGGCAGTAGGACGCCATGTACTCGAATGCAGTCTCGTCGGTGATCGGGTTCCCCCACTCCACCCATTCGGGCGGCGTCAGCGGCAGCGTGTCGTCGCACATGGTGTTGATCACGTCGACGAACGGCACCTCGCCCATCACCCCCGCGAACAGATCGGGGCGCATGTTGGCGACCGCGCCCATCAGCATGCCGCCGGCGCTCCGGCCCTCGGCAACGATGCGGCCGGCGGACGTGTAGCCGCCCGCGATCAGGTGTTCGGCGGCGGCGATGAAATCGAAGAACGTGTTCTTCTTTTTCTCCAGCTTGCCGTCGAGATACCAGCCGTAGCCGCCCTCGGTGCCGCCCCTGATATGCGCGATGGCGTGCACGAAGCCGCGGTCGACCAGGCTGAACTGGTTCGGCGAGAACGACGCCGGGATCGAGATGCCGTAGGAGCCGTAGCCGTAGAGCAGCATCGGCGCCGAGCCGTCGAGCGGCGTCGACTTCGCGTGGAGGACCGTCACCGGCACCTTCGTGCCGTCGTGGCTCTCGGCGAAGACGCGGCGGCAGACGTATTTTTCCGGATCGTGGCCGGACGGGATCTCCTGCTCTTTTCTCAATTCCCGGGTCCGCGCCGCCATGTCGTAGTCGTAGACCCGTGCCGGCGTCGTCGGCGACGAATAGGCGAAGCGCAGCGTATCGGTTTCGAACTCGTAACCGGGAACCAGCTGCAGGTCGTAGGCTTCCTCCTCGAAGGCGATCTCGTGCTCCTCGCCGCTGTCGATGTCGCGGACGACGATGCGCGGCAGCGCGTTCTCGCGCTCCAGCCGGACGAGCCAGCGGGAAAAGACCAGGATCGAGCGGATCAGCCGCCCCTCGCGGTGCGGCACGACCTCCTGCCAGTTCCCGGGTGCCGGATCGCCGAGCGGCGCCTCCATGATGCGGAAGTCGACCGCGCCGCCGATATTGGTGAGGACGAACAGCCGGTCGCCGCGGTCGGAGACGTCGTAAGTCACGCCTGTCTCGCGTGCGGTGATCATGCGGGGCGGCGCCTCGGGCGCGGCGGCGTCGATCAGGTGGATCTCGGAGGTATCGGCATGGTCGTGCGCGCCGATTGCGATGTAGCGCCCGCTCTCCGTCTTGCCGAGCCCGAGATAGAAGCCGGGGTCCGGGTCCTCGTAGACCAGCGCGTCCTCAGCCGGATCGGCGCCCATCCGGTGGCGGTAGACTTGCGACGGCCGGTGGTTGTCGTCGAGCACGGTATAGAACAGGGTCGCGCCGTCGGCCGAAAACGCCATGTCGCCCTGCGCGTTGGCAAGCCGGTCCGACAGAACCTCGCCCGTCTCCGGGCGGCGGAACTCGACCGTGCAGTATTCCGAGCCGTTGCGGTCGATGGCGGCGGCGAAGATGGCGTGATCCGGCGTGTGAACCGCCCCGTGGATCGAGAAGAAGCTCTCGCCCTCGGCTTCCGCGTTGCCGTCGATCAGCACCTGTTCGGCGGCGGCATCGTCGGTCCCCCGCGTTTTTCCCCTGGGCCGGCGGCAGAGCAGCGGATACTGCCCGCCCTCGACGAAGCGCCGGTAGTATTCCCACGGCCCGTCGGGCGCCGGCACCGAGGAATCGTCCTCCTTGATGCGGCCCTTCAGCTCGGCGACGAGCTCCCTGCGGAGACCAGCGACCGGCGCGAGCGCCGCCTCGGTCCACGCGTTCTCGGCATCGAGATGCGCGCGGATGTCGGCCTGCAGCGCCTCCGGCTCGCGCATGACGCGCTGCCAGTCGGGATCGCACAGCCAGTGATAGGGGTCGTCCATGAGACGGCCGTGCCGCTCCACGGTGCGGGGGCGACGGTCGGCGGCGGGGGGGCACGACGCGACTTGGGAATAGGGATGCGAGGATTCGTTGGCGGACATTGTGCAGAAGATAAGCACGCTGGGGCGGAAGTCGAGTGAGGGATTTTAGCGATTCAGAATGCGGAAAAAATCATATCGGTTGTTCGGCGAAGAACCAACATGGCGCAACATTCCAGATAAAACGGCTTCTATTTTTAAACCGTCGGAAAATTTGACATCTCTCCCCAATATCAATTGAAAAATTTAACCATATTATTGAAATATAAATGTTTTTATAATTTGCACGATTATTGATTTTATGAATTCTTTTTTTCGCAAAAAAATGTATATAAGTGGAATCTAATAATGAAATATAAATGGAAACACTTTGGAAATATTAATATCGCTGCAAGAGCAGTAATGTTATACACCCCAGCGGCTGTTTATGCGGGGCCTTTCCAACATACTCTTACAATCGACAACCCAACACCTGCCGCAGGCGACATCTTCGCAAACAGCACGGGAGTCGCGATTGACGGAGACAGAATCCTGCTGGGAGCCGTAAACGACGATACAGCAGGCACAAATGCCGGAGCTGCCTACCTGTTCGATGCGACCAATGGCCAACTTCTTCACAGCTTTATCAACCCCAACGTCTCACCCACGAACCAATTTGCGGAAGTAGTTTCGATTTCAGGAAATCGCGTTCTTATCGGAGACCGAGAAGACGATTCCGTCGGCTCCGCGAGAAGCGGTGCCGCCTACCTCTACAATGCGACGACTGGACAATTGGAACATACATTTACGGATCCGACCGGTGGGGCGTTCAACGCATTCGGTCGCGATGTTTCGGTCTTTGAGGACCGGGTACTTATTGGTGCCGTCGGCGACGATACCGGCGCCTTCAACTCCGGTGTCGCATATCTTTATGACGCTGATACGGGAGCGCTACTCCACCAATTTATTAACCCGACACCGCAGGCGTCCGATGCTTTTGGTTATGGTCTTACAATGAATGACGAGAGCATTGTCATAACAGCTATGGACGACAACACAGGGGCCTCCGAAAGTGGCTCAATTTACGTATACGACGCCAACACATATGCGCTACGACACACAATTACCAATCCCACACCGGGGGCCCAAGATAGATTTGGTCAAACGGTCGCGATCGAAGGAGACAAAATCGTCGTCAGTTCGCCCCACGACTACACAGGAGCAAGCAATTCCGGCGCGGCATATGTATTTTCTGCATGTACAGGTCAATTGCTACACTCGCTGCTGAATCCCACACCGGATGCGGATGATGGATTCGGTGCGACTGTAGATATTTCAGGAAATACTATTGTTATCGGCACCAACGTTGACGACACCCTGGGTCTTGGCGCAGGTGCGGCACACGTATTCGACGCGATTTCCGGAGATTTAATTCAGACAATTCTGAACCCCACCCTGCAGGTTCCGGCTTCATTTGGATTGGGTGTAGGAATATCCGGCGATCGCATCGTCCTAGGTGCAACAGGCCATATCGTTAATGGCGTCAATGCTGGTGGCGCGTTTGTTTTCGAACAAACGGCATCGGTTCCGGAACCGAAGATGTTTTTAATTTTCGGAGCCTGCCTTGCCGGTCTATTTCTAGTTCGCCCGCCAAAGCGAGGCTCCCGCCCGGGAATCAGGACTGCCCGCCGCTGCAGTTGATATTGTCGCCGGTGATGAAGCTCGCGTCGTCGGAGGCGAGGAAGGCGACGGCGGCGG
>JAYPTI010000084.1:0-14481 GCA_038133505.1 Alphaproteobacteria bacterium | reverse complement strand
CTCGGCACGATCATGTGGTTCAACGTCTGGTTCATCATCTGGCCGAACCAGAAGAAGGCGCTGGGCATCGTCCAGGTCGAGGCTGCCGAGAAGGCGAAGGCGGGTCGTACCGCGATGCTGTTCTCGCGGACCAACACCATGCTGTCGATCCCGATGCTGTATGCCATGGTCTCGGCCCAGAACCTGTTCTAAGGAACCCGTTCCGAACCGAACCGGCATCAGCCGAAACGACGAAGGGGGCCTCAAGGCCCCCTTCTCTTTGGCGCGTTGTTCGGCGCGATTTACTCTACCGCGAGAAGCGCCGCGGCGACCGCCCGGTCCTCCGACAGCAGCACGTTGAACGTCCGGCACGCCGCACCCGTATCCATGAATTCCGGAACGATCCCGAGCGGCTGCATCGCTTCGCGGATATTCACGTTGGGCGGCGCCATTCTGGTGCCGCAACCGATCAGCAGAACCTCTATCTGGGACGCCGCGTCGTAGATCGGTCCGAGATTTTCCGGCAGCACGTCGACGAAGCGCTCGACGGCCCAAGGCAGGGTCCGCGTCGGCAGGATGATGACCGAGCCCTCGTAGCGCCGGCCGGCAACGCGAAACCCGCCCGCGCCGTAACCCTGGATGAGCTGACGCCCTTCGGGAACGTCAGGCGTGATATCCGCCATGTTGGCCCCGCCGGAAGCCGCTTACCCCGCCGGGGTTTCCGTACCCGGCTCGTCGTCGGATTCGCCGACGAGCAGGCCGGTGCGGCGAAGGTTCATGAAGATCAGCAGCGGCACCGCGATGAAGATCGACGAATAGGTGCCGACCACGACGCCCCAGATCATCGCGAAGCTGAAGCCCCGGATGACCTCGCCGCCGACGATATAAAGCGCCAGAAGCGCGATGAGCGTCGTCAGGCTGGTCAGCAGAGTGCGCGACAGCGTCTCGTTGAGCGACAGGTTGAGAAGTTCGCCGAGCGGCATCTGCTTGTACTTGCGCAGATTCTCGCGCACCCGGTCGTAGACGACGACGGTATCGTTGATCGAGTAGCCCGCGATGGTGAGGATCGCGGCGACCGTCGACAGGTTGAACTCCATGCCGAGGATCGAAAAGATTCCGATTGTGAGCAGCACGTCGTGCAACAGCGCGACCACGGCTCCCACGCCGAAATGCCATTCGAAGCGGAACCAGATGTAGACCAGCATGGCGGCAAGCGCGAGAAGCACGGCGGTGACGCCCGCCTCGATCAGCTCGCCGCCCACTTTGGGCCCGACGAATTCCGTTCGTCGATAGTTCACGCCGTCGCCGAGCGCCTTCTTCGCCGTCTCGACCGCCGCGAGCTGGGCTTTCTCGTCGCCCTGCTGACGCTCGATACGGATCAGCACGTCGGTATCGCGTCCGAATTCCTGAAGCTGAACCTCGCCGAGCTCGAGACCGCCCAGCGTTTCGCGCAGCTGCGACAGGTTCGCGGGACCGTCGGTGCGGATCTCGATCAGGATGCCGCCGCGGAAATCGATGCCGTAGTTCAGCCCCTTGCCGATAAACAGGCCGATGGACGCAACGCACAGCGCGAGCGACACGGCGACCGCGATCTTGCGGAACCGCATGAAGTCGATCTTGGTGCCGACGGGAACGATATTGATCAGGCGCATGGCTCGGTTCCCCTACAGCGGCAACTGTTTCGGACGCTTCCGCGCCAGCCAGGTTACGACCATCAGGCGGGTCACCATGATCGCCGTGAACATCGACGTCATCAGGCCGAAAGCGAGCGTCACCGCGAAGCCCTTGATCGGGCCGGAGCCGAACTGGAACAGCAGGACGGCCGCGATAAGGGTCGTGATATTGGCGTCGATAATCGTCGTCAGCGCGCGTCCGTAACCGGCGTCGACTGCCGAGATCGGCGTTCGCCCGTTACGCGCTTCCTCGCGTATTCGCTCGAAGATGAGCACGTTTGCGTCGACCGCCATCCCGATGGTCAGCACGATGCCCGCGATGCCCGGGAGCGTCAGCGTCGCCTGCAGCATCGACAGCAAGGCTGCGATCAGCACGATGTTGAGCGTCAGTGCGACGTCGGCCATCAGACCGAACATGCCGTAGGCGGCCGCCATGAACACGATGACGAGGACGATCGCGAGGATGCTCGCGAATTCCCCCGCCTGGATCGAGTCGGCGCCGAGCTCCGCCCCGACGGTTCGCTCCGCCAGCACGGTCTGCGGCGCCGGCAGGGCGCCCGGGCGCAGCTGCTGCGCGAGATCTCGCGCGGACTCGACCGTGAAGTTACCCGATATCTGGCCGTTGCCGCCGAGGATCGGCTCTCGAATGACCGGCGCGCTGATGACCTTGCGGTCGAGCACGATGGCGAACGGCTGGCCGACGTTCTTGCGCGTGACGTCGCCGAAACGGCGGGCGCCGACCGCGTCGAAACGGAACGAAACGACCGGCTGCGCGTCCTGGAACGTCCCCTGCGCATCGACGAGCGTGTCGCCCGCGACCATCACGCGGCGCTTGACCAGATACTGGATCGGCTCGTTGTTGACGTCGACGTGGCTGTCGGACGGCAGGCACATCGTGCCCGGCGGCGGGCGGCGGCCCGGACCGCAGGCGGCGGCCGGCGAAACCGAATTGTCGAGCAGGTGGAAGTTGAGCTTTGCCGTGGTCCCGAGTAGGCGCTTGATGCGCTCCGGGTCCTTAACGCCGGGAAGCTGGACCAGGATACGATCCGAGCCCTGGCGCTGGATGGTCGGTTCCCGGGTACCGGTCTCGTCGATACGCCGCCGGACGATCTCGATCGACTGCTGCACCGCCAGGGTCGCGATTTCGCTGCTTCCCTGCTCGGTCAGGCACATCTGGATCGAATTGCCCTCGACCTTCGTTTCGCGATTGGCTTCCAGGTTGCGGACAGCCTGCCGCGCCCGGTCGATGTCGGCGTCGCTGCGGACGTCGAAGCCGACGCAATCTCCGCGGATGCCGAGCTGGCGGTAGCCGATGCGGGGCCGTTCGCGCAGGAGGTTCTCCCGAATGCCGTCGACGAGCGCCTGCTGGCGCTCCCGCTTGACCGCGTCGATCTCGACCTCGAGAAGCAGGTGCGAACCGCCCTGCAGGTCGAGACCGAGATTGATCTTCTGGTTAGGCAGCCATCCGGGCAAACCGGAGGCGTCTTCGTCGCTCAACAGGTTGGGCGCTGCGAAGCCGAGACCCAGGACGCACACGATGGCGACCAGGATCATCTTCCATCTGGCGAAATGGATCATGCGTCAGGCGTTTCCCGGTTTCAGCGTCTGCAGGACCGTCAGTCCTTCTTCTCTTCGCTCTCCGCCGTCTCTCCGGCGTCCTGCGTGTCGTCTTCCTCGTCGTAGTCTTCCTCGGCACGATCTTCCTTCTTGCCCTTGGCGGGCGCGGGATCGGTCTTGCTGAGGCTTTCCGCAATCATGCCGCGCATGACCCGGACCTTGACATTGTCGGCGATCTCGAGAATGAGCTCGTTTTCGTTCGGAACGCGCGAAATCGTGCCGATCAGGCCGCCGTTCGTGACGATCTTGTCGCCGCGACGGAGGTTGCCGAGCATCTCGCGGTGCTCCTTGGCCTTCTTCTGCTGGGGCCGGATAAGCAGGAAATAGAAGACGACGAAGATGAGGACGAGCGGCAGAAGCCCCTCGATCCCGCCGAGGCCGCCACCGCCGGCACCCTGTGCCCAGGCCGGTGAAATCAACATTTTGAGCTCCGCTTTACCTGAAAGTCTGCGGAATATAACCACCGCACGTCGCCATGCAACCTATTCCGCCCGGCGCCCGCCTCCGTAAGCGCTTCCAGCCGCAGGGTTTTCCCGCATCCGGCGGCTGTGATAGGTTCCGCGCCGCCGCAACGGGGGAAAAGACCGGGAATGGAAGAGTCCGAAACGCGCGACTTGCTGTCGCGGATCGCAAATGCGCTCGAACGGCTGTCGCCAGATGCCTCGGCCGCGGACGTGCCCGACGACGCGGAAGCCTTCATCTGGCACGCGGATACCGGCGTGCTGGAGCCGGTCGCCCGCGTGAATCGCCTCGATCTCGACCAGCTGGTGGGAATCGAACGGTCCCGCGACACGCTTCTCGAGAATACGCGCCGCTTCGCGGAGGGTTTCCCGGCCAACAACGCGCTCCTGTGGGGCGCCCGCGGCATGGGCAAGAGCTCTCTGGTCAAGGCCATTCACGGCACCGTCGCCGCCGAAACGAAGGGCGCGCTCGTGCTTGTCGAGATTCACCGCGAGGACCTCGCCTCCCTGCCCCGGCTTCTCGGCGTCCTTCGCCGCAACGAACGGCGCTTCATCCTGTTCTGCGACGATCTGTCCTTCGACGGTGACGACACAACCTACAAGTCGCTGAAGGCGATGCTCGAAGGCGGCATCGAGGGGCGGCCGGAAAACGTGATCTTCTACGCGACGTCCAACCGCCGCCACCTGATGCCGCGCGACATGATCGAGAACGAGCGGTCGACCGGCATCAACCCGGGCGAAGCGGTCGAGGAAAAGGTTTCGCTCTCCGACCGGTTCGGCCTGTGGCTCGGCTTTCACAACTGCACCCAGGAGACGTTCTTCGAGATCATCGACCGCTATGTCGAGCGCTACGGCCTCGAAGCCGACCGCGAGACGCTGCACGCAGAGGCGGTCGAATGGTCGATGACGCGCGGCGCCCGGTCGGGGCGGGTCGCCTGGCAGTTCATTCAGGACGTGGCGGGCCGCCAGCGCAAGAACCTCGGCTGAGGCATCTCGAGAGCCTCGAACAGCGCCGTCCGCCGGCCGAGATACCGCTCCGGGTCGACCGCCCTGTTGCCGCGGCGCAACTCGAAATGGAGCTGCGGCGTGTCCACGCTGCCGGTGCTGCCGACACGTGAGATGACCTGGCCGCGCGAGACCCGGTCGCCGACATTGACCAGCAGCGTATCGTTGTGCGCGTAGGCGGAAATCCAGCCGTCGTCGTGCTTCAGCAGCAACAGGTTTCCGAATCCCCGCAGTTCGTTTCCGGCATAGGCCACGACGCCGTTTTCGATGGCGCGGACCGGCGTGCCCCGTTCGGCGAGGATGTTGATCCCGTCGTTCTTCAGTCCCTTTCCGATGCTGCCGAACTTCGCGATCGTCTTGCCGCTGACGGGCCATATGAAGCCCTGGCCTGAACGGGACGGCGGAGGAATGGAAGCCGTTGACGGCGGTCGCCGAACGACGGGACGCCGGGACGCCGGTTCCGCCTCGTTCTCGGCGGAGGATGACGACGTTCCCGGACGCGTCGCCGGCCGCGGGACGCTCGATGCCGTTTGCGTCTGGGTCGGCAGCGGCGTCCGCGCCGTGGTCGACGGTAACCGGAGCGTCTGGCCCGTTCGAAGCCTGTAGGGCGGCTCGAGACCATTTGCCCTGACGAGCGCGCCCGGCTCCACATTGTGCCGCTCAGCCACCGAATAGACGGTATCGCCCGATGCGACCACGTAGCCGCCGGCCGGCCCGCCCGGCAATTTCAGCGTCTGTCCCGGAAAGATCGTATAGGGCGGCTTCATCCGGTTTACGTCGATCAGGGCGCGCAGCCCTACCGAATGCCGTCGCGCGATCCGGTACAGCGAGTCCCCGTTCCTGACCGTTACGGTCCCGCCCGGACCCGCCGAGGCCGCCGGCGCGGTCGAGCCCGCCCCGCCGTTGATGACCGGCGCCGGAATATTCGACCGGCCGCACGCGGCAAGAGCGGCGGTAAACAGCGCCACCCATACTAGTCTGATCGTCGTCCGGCCGATCTGGGTCATCCGAACAATCTAGGAGCGCGACGGATGAGCTTCAACGCCGCGGTCATGCCTCGTCGCCGATCAGGGGGACGAAACGGACGGCCCAGAGTTTCTTCGTTTCGTAGGCACCGTCCTCGTCCTTGCGGATCTTGTAGAGAAACTGGTCCCGCGGCGTATCGCCGATAGGGGCGATCAGAATGCCGCCCGGGCCGAGCTGGTCGAGAAGCGTCTGTGGCAGATCGCGGGTCGCGGCCGCCGTCACGATGATGCGGTCGAACGGCGCCTGTTCGGGCCAGCCCTTGGTCCCGTCTCCCGCCCGCGTCGTGATGTTCGTCAGCCGCAGCGCCTGAAAGCGGCCTTCCGCCTCTCGCAGAAGCTCCCTGTGCCGCTCGACGGTGTAGAGCCGGCGACAGAGTTTCGACAGAACCGCCGCCTGGTAACCGGAGCCGGTGCCGACCTCCAGCACCTTCATCCGATCGCCGACCTCAAGCTCCTGGGTCATGAAGGCGACGACGGAAGGCTGGCTGATCGTCTGGCCGCTGCCGATGGGAAGCGCCGTATTTTCGTAGGCCTGATCGCGGAACGTATCGGGGACGAACGCCTCGCGCGGCACACGCTCTATCGCGCCCAGCACGCGCGGGTCGGTGATGCCGTCGCCACGCAGTTCCATGATGAGCCGGATTCGGTTCGCCTCGAGCGTCATTCGAACGCCTCGCGCAGCGCTTTCATCGATTTCCGGTGGGTAAGATCGAGACAGAGCGGCGTCACCGAAATCCGCCCCTCGTTGACCGCCTTCAGATCCGATCCGCGGAACGAAGGGTCCTCGTTGCGTTCGGTGCCGATCCAGACGTAGTCGTAGCCTCGCGGGTCCCGTCCGGTGGTCACGGCCTCGCCGATCTTCCGGCGGCCCTGCACCGCGATCTCGACGGGTCCGACCTCCTCCGGCGGAACGTCGGGGAAATTCACGTTCATCAGCACGTTCGACGGCCAGCCGAGGGCGACGAGCCGGCGGATGACGTCCGGGGCATGATGCTCCGACGCGCCCCACCGGACGCTCTCGCCGTAGACGCGGACCTGGCTCAGGGCGATCGACGGAATGCCGAGCAGCGCGCCTTCCATCGCGGCCGCGACGGTGCCCGAATAGGTGATGTCCTCGCCGAGATTGCCGCCCGCGTTGACGCCCGACAGCACGAGATCCGGCCTGCGCCCGGGAATGATGTGCTGGACGCCGAGAAGAACGCTGTCGGTGGGCGTCCCGTTGACCGCATACCGTCGCTTAGAGAGCTTCCGGACCCGCAGCGGGAGCGTCAGCGTCAGCGAATGACCCGACGCGCTCTGCTCGCTCTCCGGCGCGACGACCCAGACGTCGTCCGACAGGTCTTTCGCGATCTTTTCGAGGACTTTAAGCCCGGGCGCATTAATGCCGTCGTCGTTCGAGACCAGTATCCGCGCGCGGCGGAGGTCCATGTCAGCCGGCTTCCGGCGGCGTTAGCCGTTCGAGACCGCCCATGTAGGGACGCAAGGCTTCGGGAACGGCCACGGAGCCGTCCGCCTGCTGATAGTTCTCCAGAATGGCGATCAGCGTACGCCCGACCGCGAGGCCCGAGCCGTTGAGCGTATGGACGAACGAGGTCCCCTTTCCCTCGGCCGGACGGAAGCGTGCACGCATCCGCCGCGCCTGGAAATCGCCGCAGTTCGAGCAGCTCGAAATCTCGCGATAGGTGTCCTGGCCGGGCAGCCAGACTTCGAGGTCGTAGGTCTTGCGCGCGGAGAACCCGAGATCGCCCGTCGACAGCACGACGACACGGTACGGCAGGCCGAGGCGCTTCAGCACCTCCTCCGCGCATCCCGTCATCCGCTCGTGCTCTTCTTCCGACTTGTCGGGATGGCAGATGCTGACGAGTTCGACCTTCGGGAACTGGTGCTGGCGCAGCATGCCGCGCGTATCCTTGCCCGCCGCGCCCGCTTCGGAGCGGAAGCACGGGGTGTGCGCCGTCATCCGGAGCGGCAGTTCCGCCTCGTCGAGGATTTCGCCGGCGACCAGGTTGGTCAGCGGCACCTCGGCGGTCGGGATCAGCCAGTGGTCGGTCGTCGTCCGGAACAGGTCTTCCGCGAATTTCGGCAGCTGCCCGGTGCCGTACGCGACCTCGTCGCGGACCAGCAGCGGCGGATTGACCTCGGTATAGCCGTTCTCTCCGGTGTGCAGGTCCAGCATGAAGGCCGCCAGGGCGCGCTCCATGCGGGCGAGCCCGCCGCGCGTGACGACGAACCGCGACCCTGAAAGTTTGGAGGCGCCCGCGAAGTCGAGCAGGCCCAGCCCCTCGCCGATATCGACATGGTCCTTCGGCTCGAAGTCGAAGGACGGCTTGTCGCCCCAGACGCGGATCTCGACATTGTCGTCCTCGTCCTCGCCGTCCGGCACGTCGGAAGCCGGCATGTTGGGCACGCCTTCGAGCAGCGCCGTCACCGCGGCGCCCGCCTCCTTCTGGCGATCCTCGAGCTCGGCCATCCGGTCCTTGAGCTCCGCGACCTCCTTCATCAGATCGTCCGCATCCTCGCCCTTGCCTTTCAGGACGCCGATCTGCTTGGAGGCGTCGTTGCGGCGGGTCTGGATTTCCTGCAGCTCGGTCGTGATGCGGCGGCTGTCGGCGTCGAGATCGATCACGGAGCCGGACAACGGCTCCAGCCCGCGGCGCGCGAGCGCCGCGTCGAACGCGTCTGCGTTTTCGCGAATCCATCTGACGTCATGCATGGCGCTTCCGTTCTACCCGATTTAGGCCCGAATCTCCGAAACTCAGGCGGCGCCGCCTTCGCGTTCTCCGTCGACGTCGGAATCGCCGGCATCGGGATCGTCCGCATCGAGATCTTCCGCTTCCTGCCGGCGCTTCCGCTCGATCATCCGGGCGCCGATGATCGACACCTCGTAGAGCAGGATGATCGGGATTGCGAGACCGATCTGGCTGATGACGTCGGGCGGCGTGAGGACGGCCGCCATCACGAACACGCCGACGATCGCGTATCGCCGTTTCGCAGCAAGGCCGGTGGACGTGACGATCCCCACCTTCGCGAGCAGCATCAGCAGGACGGGCAGCTCGAACGCGAGGCCGAAGGCAAAGATCAGGCGGAGGACGAGCGACAGGTACTGATCGACCTTTGGTTCGACCTCGACGGGCAGCGCGCCCTCGCCGCCCATGGTCTGGAAATTCAGGAAGAACTCCCATGCCAGCGGCATGATGAAGTAGTAGACCAGCGCGCCTCCCATGAAAAACAGGATCGGGGTCGCGAACAGGAAAGGCAGGAACGCCTTCTTCTCGTTCTTGTAGAGGCCGGGCGCGACGAACATCCAGATCTGCGCCGAGATCACCGGGAAGGACACGAAGAGCGCCGTGTAGAATGCCACCTTGATCTGGGCGAGGAACGGCTCGTACAGCGCGGTAAAGATCATCCGCGCGTGTTCGCGCCCTTCCATCGCGCGGGCCAGCGGCCGGACGAAGAAGTCGTAGATTTCCTGGGCGAAAAAGAAGCTGACGGCGAACGCCGCGATGAACGCGATGAAGCTGTAGAGCAGCCGCGTTCGCAACTCGACCAGATGGTCGAGCAGCGGCATCTTCTTGCCGTCGGCGTCGTCCCGATCCAGCTCGTCCGCCATCATGCGGTTCCCGGCTTGGGCGCGGCGGGATCGGACTCACCCTCGTCGGGTGTTGCTGTCGTCTCCGCCGCCTCTGTCGTCTCGGATGACTCTCCAGCGGCAGGCGGATTCTTCTGCTGATCCATGGCCGGCGGCATGATCTGCTTGTCTTCCTGCCCGTCATATTCGTCGTAGAGGTCTTCGTCCCGCCATTCGCGGTCGAATTCCATCGCGTGCTTGATCTCGCCTTCGGGATCGATCGTGTTTTCGACGGCCTTGAGGATGTCCCCGCCCGGATCGGCAATGTCCTTCATGTCCTCGGTCAGCTTGTCGAGCTCGGCCTCGCGCGCGACCTCCTCGAGCCCGGACTGGAACTCGCGGGCGAGCTCGCGGGCCCGGCGCACGAACATGCTTACCGTCCGGATCGCGCCCGGCAGTTCCTTGGGACCGATGATGATGATCCCGAGTATCGCAATGAGCAGGAATTCCCAGCCGCCGATGTCGAACATGGCCGGCCGTACCTTTCACTTGAGAGCGCGGCGAACGGGGTCAGCCCTTCGCCGCTTCGTCTTTCTTTACGTCTTCGGCGACGGTCTCTGAAGCATCCGAGCGGATCGCCTTGTTGTCGCCGTTGTCGGCACTCTCGGCGCTACCGTCTTCCTTGAGGCCTTTCTTGAAGGCATTGATGCCGCGGGCTGCGTCGCCCATCAGCCTCGACAGCTTGCCGCCGCCGCCGAACAGGATGAGGACGACGACCAGAACGACGATCCAATGCCAGATGCTGAAGCTTCCCATGGGAGTCGCTCCTGAAAACGGTTGATTCGATGGCGCGGACTATCGCAGAAAGACCGGGGTGCCGCAATGCTGCACTGCAAAATAAAAACGCCTAACGGCTTGGAAACACGAAGACGTTTTGCTCGTCGAGGGTAATGCGAACCCTGGTCCCCTCCGCGGGCAGCAATCTTCCGGGCACGCGGGAGTGCAGATGCAGCGCTCCGCCCTCCTGCGTCGGCACGTTGAGATGCAGCAGGCTCGACCGGCCGAGAAGCCGCGCCGTCATGACCGACGCGTTGGCGTCTTCCGGCCTCACGGACGCATCGATGCGCAGCGCTTCCGGGCGAACCAGAACATCGACGTCCGCTCCTTCGGCGATCTCGGGCGTGCACAGACGGCCGAACGGCGTCAGGACATGGCCTTCCGCGACCTGGCCGCCGAATTCGTTCACCTCGCCGAACAGCCCGGCAACGAATGCGTTTTCGGGATGGAAATAAAGCTCGTCCGGCGGGCCGCTCTGGACGATGCGGCCGTCCTGCATGACGGCGATCTTGTCGCCCATGAACATCGCTTCCTCGGCGTCGTGGGTGACGACGACGGACGAAGATTCCGACCGCTTCAGGATGTGGAGACAGAGATCCCGAAGCTGGTTCCGCAGGCGCGTGTCGAGATTCGAGAACGGCTCGTCGAGCAGGAAGATGCGCGGCCTCGGCGCGCGTGCCCGCGCCAGCGCGATCCGTTGCTGCTCGCCGCCGGACAGGAAATGCGGATAGCTCTTCGCATAGTGCAGCATGCCGACCTGGGTGAGCACCTCCTCGACGCGGGACGCACGTTCGTCCGCCGAGAGATCCATCAGGCCGAACGCGACGTTTTCCGCGACGGTCAGGTGCGGAAACAGCGCGAAATCCTGGAACAGGAGCCCTACCTCGCGCCGCTCGGGCGGCAGCATTCCCGAGCTGTCCGCGAGAATGCGATCGTTCCAGGAGATCGACCCGGTCTGGATTTCCTCCAGCCCGGCGATCAGCCGCAAGGTCGTCGTCTTGCCGCAGCCCGACGGTCCCAGCAGGCACAGGATTTCCCCTGGCGCGACATCCAGTTCGATGTCGCGCAGTACCTGCCGGCTGCCGTAAGCATGGCTGAGGCCTCGAATGGACAGGCCGATGTCGCTGTTATCCGTCATGCGGACGGCAAGCTATTGCCGTCGGGGCCGGTTGGCAAACGGAGAATGGGTTCGAACCCGTCAGTGCTGTTCGGCGGGCTCGCGTTCCGGCTCCGCCTCTTCGGCCGGTTCCGCATCGGCGATTTCCTCGCCCGAAAATTCTTCGTCGGCGAATTCGTTGTCTGTCTCGTTTTCGGCGCCTTCGGCGACTGCTTCATCCTCGTCGCTTTCGGCGGACTCGTCGGCAGCTTCCCCGACGGTGTCGTCGCCGTCGCTGTCGGACGCCGCCGCGTCGTCGCCCCTCGGGTCGAGCGCTTCGGGCTCCTCCTCGTCCTCCGGCGCGCCTTCGGCCTCGGCGTCGACATAGAACTCGCCCTTGTCGCCGATGATCGTGCCGGCCGGCCGGGTATCCAGAAGACCCGACGCCTTCAGCTCATCGATGCCCGGCAGGTCCGCGAGGCTGTCGAGGCCGAATTCCTCGAGAAACGCCGGCGTCGTGCCCCAGGTCGTCGGACGGCCCGGCGAGCGGCGGCGGCCCACGGGCTTGATCCAGCCCGCTTCGAGGAGCACGTCGAACGAGCCCTTGCTGACCGACACGCCGCGGATTTCCTCGACCTCGCTCCGCGTGACCGGCTGGTGATAGGCGACGATCGCAAGCGATTCCACGGCCGCGCGCGACGGCTTGCGGGAGACCTTGCGCTCGATGCGGAGATGCGGCGAGAGGTCCTCTGCCGTGCGCAGCGACCACTTGCCCGCGACGCGCGCCAGGTTCACGCCCCGCCCTTCGTAAAGCGTACCGACTTCGGCGAGGACGGCGCGAAGGTCCGTTCCTTCCGGCAGGCGTTCCGCAAGGAACTCCTCGCTCACCGGCTCGGTCGCGGCGAACAGCAGCGCTTCGATAATGCGCACTTCCTGCGAGATCTCATCCATTGGCCGCAGCCTCTTTACCCTTGATGAATATGGGGCCGAACGCCGTCGACTGACGGATGCTCGCACGCCCTTCCTTGACCATTTCCAGACTAGCCGCGAACGTCGACGCAACCGCGGACCGCGTCATCAGACCGTCCTGCAGTTCCGCGGGCAGGAACGCGGCGAGCGTCGTCCATTCCCCGATATGACCGACGATGTCGCGAAGCCGCACGATCGCGTCGCTCAGCGAATAGAGCTGCGACGCCTCGATGACGAGGCTGCTCGATGCCGCCCGCCGCCGGTTGTCGCCATACGCCTTGAGGAGTTCGTACAGCGTGATCTCGTAGACCGGCGTGCGCACCACCTCCATGCCTTCGGGCGCGCCGCGCGGAAACACGTCGCGGCCGAGCCGCGGCATCAGAAGCAGCTTCTCGCCCGCGTCGCGCATCGCATCTAGCCGGCGAAGCTGGAAGGTGAGCGCCTCGGCAAGTTCGGGACCGCTTGCCTCCTCGTCTTCCTCGGGCGGCGGCAGCAGCAGCCGCGACTTCAGATAAGCGAGCCAAGCCGCCATCACGAGGTAGTCGGCGGCGATCTCGAGCCGCAGACGCTTCGCCGCCGTGATGAAGGCGAGATACTGTTCGGCCAGCTTCAGGATCGAGATCTTCGTAAGATCCACCTTCTGCTGGCGGGCCAGCGTCAACAGAAGATCGATCGGCCCTTCGTACCCCTCAAGGTCGAGGACCAGATCGTACATCTCCCGAACCGGTTCCTGTTCGAAGTCGTCCGTTTCGACGGGTGCGGAATCGTCCGCCATCGTTCGCCTTGCTCGCTTTACGCCAAACCTGAATTATAGTGCGGGGCCGTATCGGAACCAATGCGCGCCGCCATTTGGGACGCTACTTTCAGGAGCTGAAAACCTCAGAAATCCGCGCTTCCGCGGCCGCGCGATCGAACGAATGCGAATCGCGGCACGCGGCACGCGCGCGCTCCCAGCGTTCGAGCGCCCGCGCGCTCATGGGCGGGCAAACCGCCGCGATCGACTTCATGTCGTCGAGATTGCCGTCGCAATGAAGGGCGACGTCGCACCCGGCCGCCAGAACCGCCGCCGTGCGCGCCTCCAACGGGCCCGCGAGCGCCTTCATGCAGAGATCGTCCGACATCAGGAATCCGTCGAAACCGATCTCGTTCCGAATGGTCCCGCCGACGACAGCCGCCGACGTGCTGGCCGGATTTTCGGCATCGATCGCCGAATACACGACGTGCGCGGTCATGCCGGCGGGCGCGTCCGCGAGATCGCGGAACGGGCGGAAGTCGGTTTCGCGCAACGCATCGAGCGGCGCGTCGACGCGCGGGAGTTCCACGTGACTGTCCGCAGTCGCGCGCCCGTGGCCCGGGATATGCTTGATGACCGGCATGACGCCTGCCGCTTTCAGGCCCTCGCAGATCGCGCGGCCGAGCCGGGCGATCGTCTCCGGATCGTCGGAAAACGCCCGGTCGCCGATGATGTCGTGACCGTCGGGCGCCGGCACGTCGAGGACGGGCGCACAGTCGACGTCGATCCCGAGACGGATCAGATCGTCGCCGATCAGCCGCGCCACGAGAAACGCGAGGTCCGCCGCTTCATCCGGATCAGTCGCCCCGATTTCCCCGATCCGGCGCATCGCCGGATAGTCGCGCCAGTGCGGCGGGCGCAGCCGCTGCACCCTGCCCCCTTCCTGGTCGATCAGAACCGGCGCGTCGTCACGTCCGACCGCGGCCCGCAACGCCGCCGTCATCGTCCGTACCTGCTCCGGTGTCTCGACGTTCCGCGCGAACAGGATGAAACCGAGCGGGTTGCATTCCAGGAAGAAGGCGCGTTCCGCGTCGCTCAGCGACGGTCCGGCGCACCCGAAAATGACGGCTGTGGGGTTCGGCCCCTCAGGGCCGGACAACGAGACAGCCCTGGTTGCGGGCCTTCAACGTCGTACATGCCGCCGACGCTGCGTTGCGCGAGGCGAACGGCCCTGCCTGGACCCGGTAATACGTCCCGCGGCCGCCCGACAAGGTCACCGTCTGGACGTTCAGAGACAATTTGCCGAGCACGTCCCGGTTCTTCTGCTGGATCGTCTTCCAGCTTTGCTCCGCGGCCGCCTGGCTCTTCAGGCTCGATAGCTGCACGCGCCAGCCCGGTATTGCCGGAGCCGTTGCGGGGGCCGAGGCGACCTTCTTCGCCGGCGCGGGTTTGGGCGCCGCGGCCGCCGTCTGCGCCGGTGCCGCGGGGGCTGGCGTCGGGGCCGTCACGGTCTTCGGC
>JAYPTI010000083.1:7483-14523 GCA_038133505.1 Alphaproteobacteria bacterium | reverse complement strand
CCGTTTCTACTATTCAGGGGGCAGTTCTGGTTCCGGCGCAGACCCGCCCCCTGGGTCCTATCTGCGTCGGTTGGCAGGCTCTTCGGCTTGATGGTGAATCGGCCTGAAAACGACCGTATTCCAATGCTTTAACCCCGCCCCGCGGTACAATCAACTTATCCACAAGCGGCTGTGGATAAGTTTCCCCGATAACCGCGACTTCGGAGTGTGCAACAACATCTAGGGTCGGTCAACCACATTCCCCACAAGATCGTGAATTTTCCACAACATGTTGTGGACATCCTGTGAGAAGCCCGAAAAACGGCTGTTTTGAATTATGGGGAAAACGGGTAATTCGCGAATCCGGCTCCCCCGAAACGCCCGCCGATAGACTCGCGATACGGAATTGATTCGCCGGAGAGAATCGGAAACCGGAATTCCGCCTCAGCGCCCTTTCAGGAACCGTTCGAACGCGGCCAGGGTCTCGCCCGAGACATGGTGCTCGATGCCCTCGGCGTCCGCCCGCGCCGTCTCCTCGCTGACGCCGAGCGCGGTCAGGGTCTCCACCACCAGTTGATGGCGCCGGCGCGAGGCCTCGGCGATCCGCCGGCCCTCGTCGGTCAGGAAAATGGCGCGGTAGGGCTGGGTCTCGATCCAGCCCGCCTCCTTCAGCCGGCCGATCATGCGCGCGACCGTCGGCGTCGTGACGCCGAGCCGCTTGGCGATATCGACCGATCGCGCCTCGCCGGTGGAATCGATCAGGTCGGCGATCAGCTCGACATAATCCTCCATTACCTCCGTCTGGCGCGCCTGGCGCACCTGCCGGTGGTGATCGGCCTGCTTGTCCGGCTCCGGCAGGACCGGCGCGACGGGCGGGCGTTTTTCCGCGGGATCGACGTTGAGCTTTCCGACCATGGGATCACTATGCCCTATCGCCCCGCGGGTGCCAAGAATCCGCAATTGCGAGGCAGCCGCATCGACACAGCGAAATTCAGCGGGATTCCGCCCTGCAGGCTCGGTTCCGCGGGATCAGGCTTCGCCGCCGCGCTCGTATCGCCCCTCGAACTCGACGATGTCGTCGAAGCCCATCAGGTCGTTGTAGGCGGCGAACGAGAACAGCTCGACGCCGCCCTGCTCCGCATCGCCCGTCTCGAGGAGCGCGCCGTAGACGGCGGTCAGCGCCTCGCAGGCGGCGAGCACGCCCGCCGACGGGAAAATGGCTATGCGGTAGCCGAGTTCGGCCAGTTCCGCGGGCTTCATCACCGGCGTCACGCCGCCGTTGACCATGTTCGACAGCAGCGGCACATCGGAGCCGAACCGGCGGCCGATCTCGCGCATCTCGTCGACGTCGGCCGGCGCCTCGTAGAACAGGATGTCGGCGCCCGCCGCCACGTACATTTCGGCGCGGCGCATCGCCTCGTCCCTGCCGACGGCCTTGCGCGCATCGGTGCGCGCGATGATCAGCGTGTCGTCGGAAAACCGGCTGTCGAGCGCGACCTTGATCTTGGTCACCATGTCCTCGGCCGGGATCAGCTTGTGGCCCGACAGGTGGCCGCATTTCTTGGGGAAATCCTGGTCCTCGATCTGGATCGCGGACACGCCGGCGATCTCATAGCCGCGGACCGTCTCGCGGACGTTCACCGGCCCACCGTAGCCGGTATCAGCGTCTGCGATCAGCGGCGTCTGCGTGCCCAACGCGATGCGGCCTGCGCGAGAGACCATGTCGGTGTAGGTCGCGATCCCGGCGTCGGGTAGGCCAAGATGTGAGGCTACCGTGCCGGAACCGGTCATGTAGAGCGCATGAAAGCCCATTCGGTCGGCGATTTTCGCGGAGATCATGTCGAAAACGCCGGGCGCGACGATGAAGTCGTCGCTATTGCGGATCTTGTCGGCCAGCGTCGCGGATTTGGAGGTCATTTGGGAGCTTTCTTTAGGTGCGGCGGAGCAAATTCGGACGGAATTATCTTGCGCGATAGGGCGGCACACCCTGATCGGGGATCCAGACGTCGTCGGGCGGCGTGCCGGACTGCCAGAACACGTCGATCGGAATGCCGCCGCGCGGGAACCAGTAGCCGCCGATGCGGATCCAGCGCGGTCCGATCGTCTCCTGGATGCGCCGCGCGATCGCGACCGTGCATTCCTCGTGGAAGGCGCCGTGATTGCGGAACGACGCCAGGTACAGTTTCAGCGACTTGGATTCGAGGATCCAGTCGCCGGGCACGTAGTCGATCACCAGATGGCCGAAGTCGGGCTGGCCGGTCACCGGGCACATCGACGTGAACTCGGGGCACGAGAAACGCGCGACGTAGTTCGCGTCCGACTGGCCGTTGGGCACGCGCTCCAGCACCGCCTCGTCGGGAGACGCGGGAATGCCGGTCGATGCGCCGAGCTGGGTCAGGTTCTCATACTTGTCGGTCATGCCATCGTTTCCGCCAAAATCTCGAATATGCCGGCCGCCCGCGCGATCAGTGCCGCGTCGTCGCCGGGCCGGGCCGCGAGCTGGACACCGACGGGCATGCCCGCGGGGCCGGTCGCCACCGGCAGCGTTATCGTCGGGCCGTGCATCAATGTCCACATCCGGTTGAAGGAAGACATGGTGGGGCTCACGAGGTCGGCCGGCGCCTCGCCCGCCGTCGACGGCGTCAGCAGGACGGGATAGTCGTCGTAGAGCGCGCTCATCGCGCCCCGCGCGTCCTCCGCGGCGGCGAGCGCCTTCGCATAGTCGTCGTGCGACCAGTTCGACTCGCCGGTCTCGCGCATCCAGTCGTTCATCTGATCCATGTTGTCCCGGAACTCCGACGCGAGGGCGCGCTTGCCCTCGTAGTTGGAAATCACCCGGAACGGCCCCTCGATGCCGTGGAGCGGCGGCGGCAGATCGATATCGTCGACGTCATAGCCCGCTTCGGAGAGCGCGGCCCCCGCCCGCTCGAGCGCTTGCTGCGCGCACGGCTCGGCCTCGTCCCACATGGGCGTCCGGCACAACCCGATCCGCGGCCGGCCCGACGCACGCACCGGATCGCCCGTGACCGCCGTGTAGACCAGCGCGATATCCTCGACCGCGCGCGCGAACAGGCCGAGCGTATCCAGGGACAGCTTCAGCCCGGCGATGCCGCCCCTGTCGAGCTCGTCGAGCGAGGCCTTGTAGCCGACGACGCCGCAGAACGCCGCCGGCAGGATCACCGAGCCGCCCGTCTGCGTGCCGTTGGCGAGCGGCACCATGAAATCGGCGACCGCGGCGGCCGAGCCGCTCGACGACACGCCGGGCGTCCGGTCGGTGTCGTGCGGATTGCGGACGCCGACCGGGATGGGGCTCGCAAACTGGGTCGTCGTCGTCTTGCCGAGCAGCACCGCGCCCGACCGGCGCAGCGCCGCGACGCAGGCGGAATCGGCGGCGGGCCGGTAGCCGCGATAGATCTCGCTGCCGTATTCGGTCGGCATGTCCTTCGTGTCGAGCACATCCTTGATGCCGACCGGCACGCCATGCAGCGGCCCCAGGGGCGCATCGGCGGCGTCGCACGCGCGCGCCTGCGCCAGCGCGAGGTCCGGATCGACGAACGCCCAGGCATGCAGCGCGCCGTCGCGCGCCTCGATGCGCGCCAGGCAATCGGCAACCAGCTCCTCGGATGTGATGTCGCCCGCGGCGATGCGCGCCGCAGCCTCCGCCGCCGACAACAGGTTCAGCTCCGCCGGTTGGATTGCCCGGAGATTTGCCATGACTTTTCTTCCGCCCGATTGTTCGCCGCCCGGCAGAATAATAACAGCCGCGGGCGCCGTCTGGAAAAACACCGTCCGGGCCGAGGACGGGACGTTCGACTTAAGATTGAACGGCGCCGAACACATACTAGTATCCCCTGTACGGCGAACAGGAGGCTTCCATGGTTTCCGCGACGACCGAACGGCCGGAGATGCGCTACGGCGTTCCCGCGGCCGACCAGATACTGCTCAACCGCCACTATTCGGTAGGCTACTCCTACTATTTCAGGCAAGCGAAGTGGGCCCTGGAAATCGTCGACCCGGACAAGACCGACATAGAGCGGATCGACAATTTCCGCCCGGACTACCGGATCCCGCCGATGTTCCGCGCCGACCTGGAAGACTATTCCGGATCGGGGTACGACCGCGGCCATCTGGTCGCCAGCGCCAATCAGATCGAGATCGCGGTCCAGAACAGCGAGACGTTCCTCCTGTCGAACATGGCGCCGCAGCATCCCGACCTGAACCGGCGAATATGGCGAGATCTCGAAACTGCGATCCGCGAGCTGAACGCAAACCGAAAGATCTTCGAGACCTATGTGATCTGCGGGCCGATCTTCAATTTCGACGTGGCGGTGAACACCATCGGCGCGGAAACGCCGAACCAGGTCACCCTTCCGATCCCGCACGCCTTCTTCAAGTCCGTCCTCACGGAAGACGACAAGGGCCGGCTCAAGATGTGGTCGTTCATCTTCCCGAACCGGAAGTGCGACGAACCGCTCGAGGCGTACCTCGCTCCGACGCGCAAGGTGAAGCAATATGCCGGCCTGCATCTCTGGTCCGGCCTGCTCGGTCCCCGCATGGACCGGCTCAAGGAACGCGTCGCGAAAATGTGGTGAGCCCGCCGAGCCGCGACCGGCTTGCCGCTGGACTGCGGCTGGGCCACAATCGGGTAGCTATAGATTCGGCATGCGATTGACCGTGGGAGGGAAAAGCGATGGCGACGGTAACGGAAAATTACGACCTCGAAGAATTCTGTAAGGACTGCCGCGAAGCGATCCAGAACGATCCGGGTGACGGCGGACGCGAGACGATCCGCGACCGCATGGCCGAGCTCATCAGGAACGAGGCTTTCGTCGCCGAGCATTTCGGTCCGGAGAAGCCGTTCGGCACGACCACGCTCTATCACGACCCGGAGACCGAATTTCACGTGCTCGCCCACTGCTTCACCAACGGATCCAAGTCGCCGCCGCACGATCACGGCGAGTCCTGGGCGATCTACGGCCAGACGGCCGGCCACACCGACATGATCGTCTGGAACCGGCTCGACGACGGCTCCGACAACAGCAACATCAAGCTGGAGCCGCGCGAGGAATACCGTCTGAACGAAGGCGACGTCGGCATCTTCCATCCGGGCGACATCCACACGATCGATTTCCCGGACGGCGCGCGGTTCCTGCGCGTCACCGGCACCGACCTCGATCAGCAGGCGCAGGCGATCTACAACCTCAAGGACAACTCGGTGAAGATCGGCCGCGCCGCGACCGCCATCGACGACGAATCCAAGTCCCGCGGATGACGCAAGGAGATAGCGGCGTTCAAATCGATCTCGCAGAAATCGAGAGCGTCGGTAAGGGGCTGAAGCGCCCGGAGTGCGTCCTGTGCACCCGGGCGGGCGATCTCTACGTCGCGCACATGGGCGCCGGCGTGGTCCACATCGCGCCCGACGGCACGCAGACGATCATCGGCGATACCGCGACGATGGACGGCGAACCCTGGATTCCGAACGGCATCGCCTTCCGCAACGCGCGCGACGCGTCGGACGGCTTTCTCGTCGCCAACATGGGCGGCGGGGGCGGCGGCGTCTGGCATCTCGCGCCGGACGGAACGCTCTCTCCCTATCTGATGGAAGTCGACGGCGAGCCGCTGTCCAAGGCGAACTTCGTGTTTCACGACACGGCGGGGCGGCTCTGGGTCACGGTGACGACGCGCTCGGACCACGTGCCGGACGCGATGAGCGGCCTGGGCGCGCCGGAACGCGCTGACGGGTTCGTCTGCGTCGAGGATGCGGCCGGCGCGCGGATCGCGGCGGACGGCATCACCTTCGCCAACGAGGCGCGGTTCGACGCCGCGGGAGAATATTTCTACGTCGCCGAAACGTTCGGCCGGCGCATCAGCCGGTACCGCGCCGCGCCCGACGGCGGGCTGTCGGACCGTGAAACCTTCGCGACCTTCGGCCACGGCACGTTCGCCGACGGCATTGCCTTCGACGAGGAAGGATGGCTCTGGGTCGCGAGCGTGATCAGCAACCGGCTGCTGCGCATCTCGCCCGACGGCGAGGTGCATACGCTGCTGGAGGATGCCGACCCGGCCCATCTCGACACGGTCGAGGCGGCGCTCGCCGCGGGCAATGTCGACCGCCAGATCTTCTACAAGCCGAGCGGCAAGGTGCTGCGCAACATCGCGAGCGTAAGTTTCGGCGGATCCGATCTGAAAACCGTCTATCTGGGATCCCTGGCGGGCGACAGCCTCGCCGTGTTCCGCTCTCCGGTCGCCGGCGCGCCGTTATCGCACTGGTAGGGCGGGCAGTCCGTCCCGCTCTCCCTCACTCGCCGGCGCGGGCGGCTTCCTGCGCGTATTGCGGATCGGTATAGCGCTCGCTCGCCGCGCGGATATGCGCCATCGCGACCGGGTCGCGGTCCTTCGTGGGCACCGGATCGTCGTCCCAGTAGCCGTATTCGTCGACGCCGCGCACGAGGCCGGCCGGCCGCCGGCCGATCGTCGATTTCACGTATGTGGGAAAATAGAAGAACGCGAGGCCGATCCGCATCGCGTCGGTGTCGTTGGCGGCGGAGCCGTGCACGATGCGCTCGTGATGGCACGAGAACTGTCCGGCCCTGAGCACGAGGTCGGCCGCAGCGCTGTCGTCGATCTCGGCGATGGTCTGGCCGCGCGCCAGCAGGTTCTTCTCGTCGAACGTCTCGACGTGGCTGTGCGCCTTGCCGCGGTGCGAGCCCGGGATGACGCGGACGCAGCCGTTCTCCGGCGTGCTGTCGGTCAGCGCCAGCCATACCGTGACCAGATCGTTGGGCTCGAGGCCGAAATAAGCCGAATCCTGGTGCCAGGAGACGTAGGAGCCGTCGCGGCCGGGCTTTATCCAGAACCGCGACGACAGGACACGGATATTGGGCCCGATCAGATCCTCGACGACATCGAGGATCCTGGGGTTGCAGGAGAACTCGTAAGCCCGGCGGAACCCGAGATGGCCTTTAACGACGAGCCCGGAGGCGGGCATGCCCTCGGCGCTTTCGAACGCCTCGATGCGATACTGATCGATCCCCCATTCGGTCCGGGCAACTCTTTGGAAG
>JAYPTI010000083.1:4488-7473 GCA_038133505.1 Alphaproteobacteria bacterium | reverse complement strand
TCGCCGCCGCCTCTGCCGGGTCTACCCCGTCGAACGGCGCCATGTATCCGTATTGGCGGTAGCCCTCGATCTGGGCTTCGGTCAGGACCTTGGGCATTTCAGATCGCTCCTCGCCGTTCCGGTCAGCCGCGCAGCTTGAACCGCTGGATCTTGCCGGTCGCCGTCTTCGGCAGGTCTTCGACGAAATTGAACCAGCGGGGATATTTGTAGCGCGCCAGACCAGTCTTGCAATGCTCAAGCAGCTCGCCGGCGAGCGCGTCGCACGCGTCGGAATGGTCCTTCAGGATGATGTACGCTTCCGGCTTCACCAGCCCGTCCTCATCCTCGCGGCCGACGACGCCCACCTCCAGCACCTTCGGATGCTCGATCAGGCGGGATTCGATCTCGATCGGCGAGCACCAGATGCCGCCGACCTTGATCATGTCGTCCGACCGGCCGGAATAGACGAAATAGCCTTCGTCGTCCTGGAGGTACGTGTCGCCGGTATTGATCCAGTCGTCGCCGGGCAGCGTCGCCGCGGTCTTCTCCGGCTGGTTCCAGTAGTACGCGGCAACGGACTGGCCTTGGATCCAGAGACTGCCCTGCTCGCCCTGCGGCACGTCGTTGCCGTCCTCGTCGAGGATGCGCGCCTTGTAGCCGGGCAGGATCTTGCCGCTGGTGCCCGCCTTCGCGTCGTCGAGCGTGTTCGAGATGAAGATGTGCAGGATCTCGGTCGATCCGATCCCGTCCAGCGGCGGATGGCCTACCTTTTCCTTCCAGCGCTCGAAGATCGGCGCGGGCAGCGACTCGCCGGCCGAGACCGACAGACGCAGGCTCGAGAGGTCCTGCGTTTGGGTCTCGAGCGCGCGGCACTGCGCGGCGTACATCGTCGGCACGCCGTAGAAGATCGTCGGTCGGAACTTCTCGATGATGCGGAACGTCATCTCCGGCGTCGGCCGCTCGTCGGACAATACGGCGGCGGCGCCCCAGAACAGCGGGAAGTTCATCGCGTTGCCGAGACCGTAGGCGAAAAACAGCTTGGCGACCGAGAACATCAGGTCGTCCTCGGTGATCTGCAGAACCGGCTCCGCATAGAGAACCGCGTTCACGATGATGTCGCGCTGGCGATGCACGGTGCCCTTGGGCCGCCCGGTGGATCCCGACGAGTAGAGCCAGAAGCAGTCGGCCTTGGCGTCGGACGGGTGCGGATCGAGATCGGCCGGGGCGGCGGCGATCATGTCGCCGAGCCCGCCCGCTCCCTCCGTCAGGGCGACCAGCGCCGGCGCGTTGGACGCGGCCGCCAGCGCACTTGTCGCCGCGTCGGCGAATTCGGGCGAATAGGCGAGACCCCGGCAGCCCGAATCGTCGATCATGTAGGCATAGTCGGCTGCCGTGAGCAGCGTATTGAGGGGCACCGGCACGATGCCGGCCTTGATCGCGCCGTAGAACAGATAGACGAACTCCGGACAGTCCTTGACGATCATCAGCAGGCGGTCGCCCGGTTCCAGCCCGGCGCCGAGCAACGCATTGCCGCACCGGTTCACCCGCTCCGCCAATTCGCTGTAGGTCACGGTTTCCTTTTCCGTGACGAAGGCCCTGCGCCCGGCGCGGCCTTCATCGAGATGGCGGTCGATCATGTAAACCGACGTGTTGAACGAGTCCGCGAATTCGAATGCGGGAACCTCGCCCGACCTGTCAATTCGGACCGTATTGGGCTCCATCCGACTTCTCCCTATCGATCGCTCCGGCTCGCAGCCGAAGTCCTGTTGGTTGAGATATTTTTACCGCCGGCTTCCGCGCCGGCAAAGCGCCCGGTCCGCCGGCGTCTTCCGTCGGCGTAGGTCCCGAAAAGCTGCATGCGCCCATTCGCGGACATGCGTTTACCCGGCCGCGAATGACGCTATCTTGGGGGCGCACGGCCCGGAGAGGCCGGTCGCGACCGACAGGCGGGGAACTGCGATGGACGAGAACGTGTATTCGATCGGCGGCGGCGAAGGCGGCCACCGGGATCTCATTTATTCGGCGGACTGGAAGGCGTGGACCGATCCCGACGTTCCGGACGAATTCAACCCGACGACGCTGCTGCTGGACAAACACCTCGGCACGCCGGCCGAAGCCAAGACCGCGCTCGCGGTCGACGACGCGGATTATTCCTACGGCACGCTGCTCGCGCGCGTCTGCCGGGCGGCAAACGGACTGACGTCGCTGGGCCTCGGGCCCGACAACCGCATGCTGATGTTCGGCACCGACAGCGTCGACTACATCGCCATGTGGCTGGGCGCCGTGCGCGCGGGCATCGCGCCGGCCGTCGTCTCCGACCTCTACAAGGCGGAAAACCTGCTCTACTTCATCAACGACACGGCGGCGCGCGCGCTCTACATCGACGCTGCCCAGCTCGACAAGCTGGCAGAAGTCTCCGACCGCCTTCCCGCGACGCTGCGCCACGTGATTGTCTACGACGCGCCGGCGGACCTTCCCGCGCGCATCGGCGCCGCCGACGCGGTCTCCTGCGCGGCGCTGACGGACGGCAGGCCGGCGGCGTTCGATCCGGTGCCGCGGCACCGCAACGACATCTGCTACATGTTCTATTCGGGCGGCACGACCGGCACCGCCAAGGGCATCACGCATCTCGCCCACGATTTCGCGCTCATTCCGGAACGCCAGGGCGCGTTCTGGGAATACGGCGCCGACGACGTCGTTCACGCCACGTCGAAGAAATACTTCACCCACGGGCTGTGGCCGGGCGTGCTGATCCCGCTCTACTGGGGCGCGACGAGCGTCGTCAGCGCGCTGCCGCCGACGCCGGAAAACGTGCTCGACATCCTGTCGGCGCGGCAGGCGACCAAGCTGATCACGGTGCCGACGGTCATCAAGAACGTGATGCTGCACATCGACCAGACCGGCAGCAAGCCCGACACCTCGTCTCAGAAACTCGCCATCACGGCGTAGGAGAAGATGCCGCCGCAGATCATCGAGAAGTTAGAGCGCCAGATCGGGATCGAGCTG
>JAYPTI010000083.1:0-4478 GCA_038133505.1 Alphaproteobacteria bacterium | reverse complement strand
CCTACGAATGGATCGGCAACCGGCCCAGGGAATTCCGCCGCGGCAGCCTCGGCAAGCCGGTCTTCGGCTATGAGGTGCGCCTGGTCGATGACGACGGCAACGACGTCACCGAGCCGAACACGGACGGCGAGGCGTGGATCAAGAGCGTCACCGGATGCTTCTTCTACTGGCGCAAGTTCGACAAGTCGCGCGAGACGTTCGTCGGACCCTGGGTGCGGACCGGCGACACGCTGTGTTTCGACGAGGACGGGTTCTTCTGGTTCTCCGGCCGGTCTGACGACGTCTTCAAGGTCAAGGGGCTGTGGGTCTCGCCGATCGAGGTCGAGGCCGCGATCACCGAGCACGACGGCGTCGCCGAGGCGGCCGTCATCTCCTACGAGGACGAAGCAGGGCTGACCCAGCCCAAGGCGTTCGTCGTGCTCAAGCCGGGCGTCGAGGCGTCGGACGATCTGACGGAGGCGCTCAAGGCCAATGTGCGGAAGATCGGCGGCTACAAGATCCCGCAGGAAATCGACTTCGTCGACGCGCTGCCGCGCACCACGCTGATGAAGATCGACCGGCGGATGCTGCGCGAACAGGAAGCGGCGCGGCGCGGCTGACCGGGCCCGCGAAGGCGGGCGCCGAGTGGCGCCCGCTTCGTTCTGCCATCCGCCCGACACCGGTCCGGCTCAGTTGAACTTGACGTATTCGTACTCGAACGGATTCCCGTGGATGCCGCGTACCGGCGGTGCGATCCAGCCGGCGACCTTGCCCGGCTCGTAGCACGGCTTCATCAGCGACTTCACGAACTCCCGGTCGCTCTCGGTCGGCAGCCAGTCATTGACGTTCTTGGTCCACTCGGCCTCGGTGATCACCTTGCCGTCGGGCGAGACCTTCACCTCGGCGAAATTGCCGATCGCCCGATGGAACGCGCGGTGCGGCAGCTCGAACCGGAAGTCGTAGCCGTGCGTCTCGATGACCTTGTTCCAGCGGTTGAGGCCGCGCTGGCAGTCGTCGATGTAATCCTGGCGCAGCTTCTCGTTGATCGCCGTAAGCGCCGACTGGTCGCGCTCCACGATCTTTTCGCCTTCGAGCATGAACACGGGATAGAGATCGTCGACGAGGCGATGATCGTCGTCGATCTTCTCCTCGTGGAAGCGGCCCTTGAGGCTCTGCGTGTAGTAGTTCGCCGCGTTGGTCGACAGCTCCTGGCCGAACAGGTCGACCGAGACCGAATAGTGGAAGTTGATAAACTTCTGCATGGTCGGCAGGTCGACCGCGCCGGCGCGGCGGATCGCCTCGGGATCGTCGGTCTTGAGCTCGTCCATCACCTCGCAGGTGCGCTTGACGATGCGCATGACGCCGGACTCGCCGACGAACATGTGATGCGCCTCCTCGGTCAGCATGAACTGGCAGGTGCGCGCCAGCGGATCGAACGCGGATTCGGCGAGCGAAGCGAGCTGGTACTTGCCGTCGCGGTCGGTGAAGAACGCGAACATGAACATCGACAGCCAGTCGGGCGTCTTCTCGTTGAACGCGCCGAGGATGCGCGGCCGGTCGGGATCGCCCGAATGGCGTTCGAGCATCGCTTCGGCCTCCTCGCGGCCGTCGCGGCCGAAATAGGCGTGCAGCAGATAGACCATCGCCCACAGGTGACGGCCTTCCTCGACGTTGATCTGGAACAGGTTGCGGAGGTCGTAGAGCGACGGCGCGGTCAGACCGAGAAGCCGCTGCTGTTCCACGGACGCCGGCTCGGTGTCGCCTTGGGTGACGATCAGGCGGCGCAGCGTCGAGCGGTATTCGCCGGGCACTTCCTGCCAGACGGGCTCGCCCTTGTGGTCGCCGAACGAAATCTTGCGGTCCGTCACAGGCTCGTTGAGGAAGATGCCCCAGCGGTATTCCGGCATCTTCACGTAGTCGAAATGCGCCCAGCCGTCGGAGGTCACGTCGACCGCGGTGCGCAGATAGACGTCGTAACCCTGCGTGCCCTCGGGGCCGAGCTCGTCCCACCAGCTCAGATAGTTGGGGAGCCAGGATTCGAGCGCCCGCTGCAGGCGGCGGTTCTCGCTGAGATTGACGTTGTTGGGGATACGTTCGTTGTAATTGATCGAAGCCATGATCGTTCGTCCTCTGTCGCGTGTCTCTGACGCGTGTGTCTCTTTGTTTCCGTTACGAAGTCAGGCGCGTTTCAGACGCGCTGTTTGTTGCCCCAGCGCGTCCTAGACGCGCTGTTTGTTGTACGAAGCCTTCTGACCGGTGCCGTAGGCCTTGAGCGCACCGTCGTCGCCGGCGGCGTTCGGCCGCTGGAAGATCCAGTTCTGCCAGGCCGACAGCCTGCCGAAGATCTTCGTTTCCAGCGTCTCGGGCCCGGCGAAGCGCAGGCTCGCTTCCATGCCCGTCAGCGCGTCGGGGGAGAAGCTCGCGCGCTCCTCGATGGCGAGGCGCACCTCGTCCTCCCAGTCGATGTCGTCGGGAATGAAGGTGACAAGACCGAGCTCGTCGGCGTCTTCGGCCTCCAGCTTTTCGCCGATTTCGTCCTTCGCCTTTTCGGCCTGGTCGGGATCGTTGAGGAACCGGTGCGCGATGCGGGTAAGCCCGTTCGGCATGGTCAGCGGGCCGAAATTCATCCCCGTCAGCGTAACGGCGGCCGGCGGCTCGTTCGAGCCCTCGAACGTGCCGTCGAGCATGAACGAACGGTCGGCGGCGAGGACGAGCTCCAGAAGCGTGCCGGTGAAGCACGAGCCCGGCTCGACGAGCGTCACGATCGACCGCGACGAAACGTCGACGCGCTTGAGCGTCCGCTTGAGATAGAGCGTGACTTCGCGGACGAACCAGTTGTCGGCATTGTCGAGCAGGGCCTTGTCGGCCGCTTCGACCATCGCGCCGTCGCCTTCGGACTTGAAGACCCAGGTGCCGACGTTCTTCTCGTTGCTGCGAAGCTCGAGAACCGCGTCGTCGAGTTCGCGGGCCAGCGTCATCGGCCAGAACGCGACGCCCTCGGCCTCGATCGCCGCGGCGTCGGCGGGCGGCGCCGTCTCCGGCGCCTTGATCGTGATCGTCGCCGTCGCATTGTCGCGGTCGATATCGACAGTCAGCGTGGAATAGACGATGCGGCTCTCTTCGATCGTTTTGTCGAGCGGCGTGAGCGCGATGCCCTTGGCGCCGTCGGGCCGGTCGGACGCGGCGGCGAATTCGGCCGCGCGTCCGGCGACCTCCTCGTCGAACCTGGACCGCGCGACGATCTCGTCGACAAGATTCCAGTCGGTGGCCCGCTTGCCGCGGATGCCTTCGGACGTGGTGCAGAAGAAATCGGCGCGGTCATGGCGCACCTTGCGCTTGTCGACCAGGCGCGTAAGACCGCCGGTACCCGGCAGCACCGCGAGCAGCGGCAGCTCCGGCAGCGAGACGGTCGACGAGCCGTCGTCGATCAGCATGATGTGGTCGCAGGCGAGCGCGAGTTCGTAACCGCCGCCGGCGCAGGCGCCGTTGACTGCGGCGACAAACTTCATGCCGGAATTGTCGGTGGCGTCCTCGATGCCGTTGCGGGTCTCGTTGGTGAACTTGCAGAAGTTCACCTTGTGCGCATGCGTCGACTGCGACAGCATCCGGATGTTGGCGCCGGCGCAGAACACCCGCGGCTTGTCCGACGTCACGACGACCGCGCCCACTTCGGGGTGCTCGAAGCGCAAGCGCTGGATCGCGTCGTACAGTTCGATATCGACGCCGAGATCGTAGGAATTGAGCTTGAGCTCGTAGCCCGGGACCAGGGTGGCGTTCTCGTCGACGTCGAGCGCGAGGCGCGCCACGCGTTCGTCGATCGTGAGCTTCCAGTGATGGTAGTTGTCCGGACTGGTCTGGAAATCGATGCGGGGTTCGCCCGATGCCGTCTGAACTGCCGTTTCGCTCGACATGTTGCCTCCAAAAATGTCCCGTTCGGGGAACGAATAAACGGCTGAAAACCGCAAAATATAACGGTTCCCGGCCGCCCAAATAATACTGACTATTTGGATAGTATGTTAATACGCCGCATTTTTCAAGGGCAAAAATCACATCGACGCGAAAATTTTGCGCGCGCCGGCGCTGGTTGCAGGGGAATATCGGATTCGCTAGCCTTCTCTGCCAATCGGTTAGAAACCTAAACAAATAACAAGCGATAGGGACGCATGACGGAACGCCCGGGGTCCGGTACCGGCTTCTTCGCCTGGCTGTCCCGCAATGCGCATGACTGCCCGGACAAGGTCGCCGTCCGCTCGCTCGACCAAGGCCGCGAGATCACGCACGGCGAGCTGTTCGACCTCGCCTGCCGCATCGGGAACTTCTACGCAGCGCGCGGCATCGGCGCGAACGACCGGGTCGCGCTTCTGTCGAACAATTCGATCGAGCATCTGATCGTCTATTTCGCGTCGCTCGCCTACGGCTGCACGATCTGCACGATCCACGTCGAAATGAATGCGATTTATTTCGAAGACATCCTGAACGCGGTCAGCGCCCGCCTGGTC
>JAYPTI010000082.1:0-14687 GCA_038133505.1 Alphaproteobacteria bacterium | reverse complement strand
GCTAGGCGGTGCGCCGCGTCCGTCAGAGCGCGGCCGATATCTCCGAAATCCGCGCCGCCAGCGCGGCGTCGTCGTAGGGCTCGGGCGGGCTGTGGCCCCAGACCGGCCCGGGCCATGCCGGGTCGCCCTCGGTGCGTGCGACGACATGGACATGCAGCTGGCGCACGATGTTGCCGATGGCCGCGATATTCATCTTGTCCGGCGCGTAGAGACTCAGGAGCGCGCCGGCGGCCCGGTCCATTTCGTCCGAAAGCGCGATACGGTCTTCGCGGGACAGGTCGCCGACTTCGACGAGATCCCGCTTTCGCGGCACCAGGATGAGCCAGGGATAGCGGACATCCTTCAACAGCAGCACCCGGCACAGATCGAGGTCGCGGATCTCCGCCGTATCGGCGGCAAGTCTCTTATCAAGTTCGAACATGACGATCGGACTGCGCCGGCTAACGGCCGGCGTCCTCTTCTGAAGTTTCATGAAAGCCGGCCGGCGCGGGCATCGCGACGTCCGGGAAATCCGCCCGCCCGCCGGTAAAGACGTCGCAATTGCTATCCGTTGCCGGCATGTTTTTTTTCCCGCTCTTCCAGCGACCGCGACTTTGTCAGGTGACGCGAAGCCTGACAATATGCGGGCGGTCCGCGCAATCGGGATGGAGAGGGAAAAGGTATCGTCGTCCGGGTCTTACGCGTCGCTTCCGATCGACGACTATCGCGCTCTTCTGCATCAGGGGCGGTTCGGCGACGCGTTGGCGAAAATGCTCGCCGCGCTGCCCGCGCATCCGGACCATCCGCGGCTCAACAAGCTGATCGGGGTCGCCTACCTGCTTTCCGGGAGGCCCGCGGAATCCGTCCCCTATTTCGAGAAATGCGCCGCGCTCGAGGAGGCGAACGCCGAGGCCCGGTTCGACCTGTCCGTGGCATACGAAGCCGCCGGAGAGCTGTCCTGGGCCGCGAAAGCCCTGCGCGCCGCCATCCGCATCGACGGCGACTACGCCGACGCGCACAACAACCTCGGGCTGGTGCTCGCCAAGCAGGATCTTCTCGATCAAGCGGTCGAGCATCTCCGTCGCGCGGTCGCCTTGAATCCGGACTCGGCCCTGTTTCACGGCAACCTGGGGGCGATCCTGAGCCGCCAGGAAGCAATGGACGAGGCGGCCGGGCATTTCGAAACCGCCATTCGCCTGGATCCCGCCTTCGCGCAGGCTTACGGCAATTACGGCGACATGTTGCAGCGTCAGAACAGGCTGCCCGAGGCGCGGGATTTGCTGGAGAGGGCATTTGCGCACTGCGATCCGGAAGATCCCGGGCTCCTCGATCTCCGCGCCCACGTCGCGTCCCACGAGAAGGACTTCGAGACCGAGGCAAGATGTCTCGAACAGGCGCTGGAGCACGACGCGCCCGACGATCAGAAGCGACTGCAGATCAGCCGATTGGGGAAGGCAAGGGACCGGCTGGGCGACTACGAGGGAGCTTTCTGCTGTTTCGCGGATGCCAACCGTTACTCGGCGAAGCTGGCGAAACGCCGCGGCGTCGATGCGAAACGATATGCCGATTACGTCGACGCGCTTATCGCGCAATCGGAGCGTTCCCTGCCGATCGTCCCCGATGACGGCGACGATCACGGTGGCGGCGCCGACGCTCCCGTTTCCTCGTGGGGTTTCCCCGGTCGGGGACGACGCTTCTGGATACCATCCTGGGCAGCCACCCGGACGTATCGGTGCTGGAGGAAGAACCCTTCATTTACGAGATACGGAAATCCGCCGGTCTGATCGTGCCGTCGTCGTTCGGGCGCAGGGTTTCGGTCCCGGAGCGGAAGAAGCTGCAATCCGCCTATTTCCGGAAGGTCGAGGGCCTCCTCGGCAACCGCGATACGAAAGTCCTGATCGACAAATCGCCGCTGAACACGGTCGAAGCCGGCTTTATCCGATCGGTTTTCCCCGATGCCAAATTCATCTTCATGTTGCGCCACCCCAAGGACTGCGTCCTCAGCTGCTTCATGCAGTCCTTCCATCTCAATGACGCGAGAGCCAATTTTCTCGATATTGCCGACGCGGCTCGGCTGTACGACCGCTCCATGACCTTGTGGGAAACATACCGGGACCGCCTGGGCATCCCCTGTCATACGATCAGATACGAAGACGTCATCGCGGATTTGCGCGGAACCGAGCAGCCCTTGCTTGAATTCCTCGATCTCGGGTGGCACGAAAATGTCGAGAAACATCACCTCGCCGCGCTCGAGCGGGGGCGGATAAGCACCCCGAGCTACAATCAGGTCAGCCAGCCGTTGTACGACCATGCGAAGGACCGCTGGCGCCGCTATGAAGGGCAGCTGAAGGCCGTCGACGGGGTGTTGAACCCCTGGGTGGAAAAATGGGGCTACAGCTGATCCGCCGGATCGGCCGTAGCAGCGGAACCGGCGTGCCGTCATCCTGACATCCGGCGCGACCGAAGCGAACAGCCCGGCGCGGACCGGGCAGGGAGGAAAGAAAATGCAACGCCTGAAAGACCTGATCGCCGGAGACGAACTGATCATCGCGCCCTGCGCGCTCAACCCGCTGATGGCGAAGACCGCTGCCGAGGTCGGCTTCAAGGCCGTCTATATGAGCGGCGGCTCGCTCGGCTGGCTGAACTGCATTACCGAGGCGAATATCACGCTTCCCGAAATGGCCGATGTCGCCATCGACATGCGCACCGCCTGCAAGGTCCCGGTCGTCCTCGACGCCGGCGGCGGCTGGGGCGATCCGGTCCACATGCACCGGACCGTCGCGCTGACCGAGGCCGCCGGGTTCGACGCCATCGAGATCGAGGACCAGCTCCTGCCGCGGCGCGTACATCACCATATCGGCGTCGAGCACCTGATCGAGCCGGAGCTGATGGCGCAGAAGATCCGCGAGGCGGTCGCCGCGCGCACCGACCCGAACCTGATCATCGTGGGGCGGACCAACGCGCTGCGGCTGGAAAGCATGGACGACGCGATCCGCCGCGCCGAGATGATGCACGAGGCGGGCGCCGACATGCTGTTCGTCCACACCCGGTCGCCCGAAGAGATGCGTATCCTCGGCGAACGCCTGCCGGCGCCCCTGATGATCTTCACGCCGGAGGACGGCTACGTCGATTTCGAGCTGACGCCCGCCGACATGGCAGGCCTCGGATACCGTCTCGCCGCCTCGTCGGGATCGGCCTTCTCGGCGATGTACAAGGCCTTCCGGCAGAACTACGAGTGCCTGATGAACGGCGAGGTCGATCCGTTCCTCGGCAAGGGCGGCGCCGTCAAGGCGATGGCGCAGGCGCGCGATACCGTCGGCCTCGGCGGCCTGCTCGAGATCGAGAAGCGCACGATGGGGATGGAATAAAGGTTAGAGGCTTCCGCCTGCCAGCCAGGCCTTGCCGCGCGCGTAGAGCGCTTCGACCTCCGGACCCGTCAGGCCGGGCATGTCCTTCTTGACCGGCAGGCCGAGCCCCGTCTGCAGATAGGCGAGGTGGCGGTAACCGGGCGGATACGCCTCGAGGCGCTCCCGGTCCAGCTTCGGCGTCTCGGTCGGGTCGACCGCGTCGATGCGGTCCTTCTCGTAGATCGGCTGGCGCAGCACGATGGCCCACCTGGCGTCGCGGCGGTCGATCAGGTCGTAGAACCGGCCCGTGCAGGTCACGTCGCACAGAACGCCCTCGACCTCGGCGCGGGACGAAATGGTCATCTTGGTCTGGGAGATCGCGCGGTCGCCCGCGAGCTCGATCGACTGGCCGCCCAGGAAATGGTGACTGACGCGCCCCTTGCCGAAGCTCGCCCTGGCGCTCTCGATGAACTCGGCGGCCGGGCTCTGCTGCCACGTCGCCATCATGACGGCGTCGTCGTGCCAGCAGGTGCGGAAATTCTCCCAGTCGCCCGAGTCCCGCCAGATCGCCCAGTTCTCGACCAGCTCGCGGATCGCGAGCCGGTCGAGCGCCTCCGTCGCATCCATGCTGCGGCGCCCTATTCGGCGTCGGGATCCCGGGTTGCGCTCCAGCTCTTGCTGGTGCCCTGGACCATGTGACGGACGTTCTCGAGCCCCTGCGGTTCCTCGAAGAACAGAGTGCGCTTGGCGGCCATCTCCGGCATGTCCTGGGCGACGTACATGATGACGTCCTCGTCGCCTGTCGCCTCGTGCTCGTGATAGGCCCAGGCCGGGCAGACGATGGTGTCGCCCGCCTTGAATTCGTAGCGCTGGCCTTCGACCGTGGTCGCGCCGGTACCCTGCAAATAGTGATAGATGGCGACCGAGTTGTGCCGGTGGTTCGGCACGTGTTCGCCGGGATGGATCATCTGGATGCCGATGAAGATACCCGGCGACGCGCCCGCGAGATCGCCGTGGTCCTCGTTGACCAGCGCGACGAAGCGGCGTTCGGCATGGCGGATCGGGTCGCGGCCGAGCTCTTCCAGCAGCGCCTTCCAGTCGTCGCCGTCCCATTTGCAGCCGCGCACGTGGGTGTGGCGGACCCGCTGGAAATACTCGTCGGCGGAAATGACCCGCGCGTTCTTCGACTGGGGATCGGGCTTGGGCAGATTGGCGCCGCCGTCTGCAGGTGCGTTCATGATGTCCTCCTGTTGGATGTTTGCGGGCTTCGTCGCCCGTCGTTCGTTGGGGTGGATGATGGGGGGCGTGCTGATATTTTTAAATCCGGAAAATAACGATATATGATATCGATATGACCGATATCAGGCGGCTCGATCTCAATCTCCTCGTGGCGTTCGACGCCATCATGCGCCGCGGCAACGTCTCGCGCGCGGCGGCCGAACTCGGCCTGTCGCAATCGACGATGAGCAATTCGCTCAAACGCCTCCGCGACGGGCTGGGCGATCCGCTGTTCGTCCGCGAAAGCCACGGCGTCGCGCCGACGCCGTTCGCCGAGCGGCTGCGGCCCTATGTCGAGACGGCGCTGACCGCCGTACGCGACGGGCTGGAGGAGACGCGGGAGTTCGATCCCGAGACCGCCCAGCGCACGTTCAACATCATCATGACGGATATCGCGGAAGCGGTGATCCTGCCCCGGGTGCTCGACATGTGCCGGGCGCCCGCGCCCGGCATCGCGATCCGCGCGGTGAACCTCTCCATCGACCGCACGGCGGAGGCGCTTAGGAGCGGCGAGGCCGATCTCGCCATCGGCTTCCTGCCCGACTTCGGCGGTCAGTTCTACCAGCACTTTTTGTTTGCGACCGATTACGTCTGCATTGCGGCGGCGGACAATCCGGTCGCGCGAGGGAAGTTCACGCTGGAGAAGTACCTCGCGGCGCGCCATGCCGTGCCGGAGGCGCCCGGCACCGGCCATTCGGTGGTCCAGCAGACGGTCGAACGCCTCGGCATCGATCTTCGCGTCGGCGCGCTTGTGCCGCATTTCCTGTCGGTCCCGTTCGTCGTCGCGTCCAGCGATCTCGTGGCGACGATCCCGCGCGCCTTCGTCACCGTCCTCGGCGCGCAGCCTGCGGTAAAGACGCTCCCGCATCCGCTCGACCTCCCCAAGGTCGAAATCCGCCTGCTGTGGCACGAGCGCTTCCACGCCGACGCCGCCAGCCGCTGGCTGCGGGATCAGCTCGTCACCGTGTTCAGGACGGTGAAGTGGGACTGACGCGCCCGTCTTTTCTATCGGCCACGGCAGTGCCACAATGACGGTCATGTCCGAAGAAACCGCCCAAATAAGCCTTACCGTCAACGGCGAACCGGTCACGAGAGACGTGCCGGTGCGCCGCCATCTCGTCGATTTCCTGCGCCTCGATCTCGAGCTGACCGGCTCGCATCTCGGCTGCGAGCACGGCGTGTGCGGCGCGTGCACGGTGCGCGTCGACGGCGTCGCGGTGCGCGGCTGTCTGATGCTCGCGGTGCAGGCCGACGGCTGCGACGTGGTGACCATCGAGGGCCTGTCGCGCTCCGGCGAGGTTGCCGACCTGCAGGACGCGTTCGAGGTTCGCAACGCCGCGCAGTGCGGCTACTGCACGCCCGGCATGGTGATGACGGCGGCGGAACTTCTGGCGGCGGGCGGCGTACCCGACCGCGCCGATATCCGCGATCATCTCTCCGGCAATCTGTGCCGGTGCACCGGCTACCAGGCCATCGTCGACGCGGTCGAGGAAACGGCGAAAGCGAGGGCCGGCCGATGAGCGCACCCGACGGCAACGGCGGAGAGAAGCTGGTTGGCACGCGGGTGCCGCGTCCCAACGTCCGGCGCCTGATCCACGGCAAGGGCCGCTATACCGACGATATCTCGGTGCCGGGTATGGTGCATGTCGCGTTCGTGCGAAGCCCCTACGGGCATGCGCGCATCAAGGGCATCGACACATCCGCGGCGGCAGCGGCGGACGGCGTCGTGCGCGTCTTCACGGGCGCCGAGATTTCGGCCGTGTTCGAGCCGCTGGTCTCGGTCGCCGGACACCGGCCCGGCCACAAGTCCGCGCCGCAGCACGTCGTTGCGGTCGACAAGGTTTCCTTCCAGGGCGAGCCGGTTGCAGCCGTCGTCGCCGACAGCCGCGCCAACGCGGAGGACGCCGCCGATCTCGTCATGGTCGACTGGGAAGAACTGCCGGTCGTGATGGGGATCGAGGAGGCGCTGTCGCCCGACTCGCCGCCGATCTTTCCCGATCTCGGCGACAATGTCTGTTTCCAGCACACGGTCGACACCGGTGATGCCGCGAAGGCGCTAGCCGAGGCCGCCATCGTGGTCGAGCACGACTTCGAATTCGGCCGCCATTCGGCGGTGACGCTCGAAAGCCGCTCGGTGCTGGCCGACTGGGACCCAGTCGACGGCAGGCTCGACGTCTTCCAGTCGCACCAGTCTCCCTACCAGATGCAGGACGTCTATTCGCGGCATCTCGGCATTCCGGAGCACAAGGTGCGCGTCACGACGCCCGACGTGGGCGGCGGCTTCGGCCTCAAGATCAATGTCCACGGCGACGAGCTGGCCGCGGCCGCAATCTCGAAGATCCTGTGCCGGCCGGTGAAGTTCACCGCCGACCGCATCGAATCCTTCCTCGCCGACTGCCAGACGCGCGATCATATCGCGACCGCCAAGCTCGGCGTCGACGCCGACGGGCGCATCACCGTGATGGATTTCGAGAACGCGATGTCGGCCGGCGCCTACACGGCCTATATCCGCTTCGGCCTCGCGGAAGGCATGATGGCGATCATGTCGGCGGCGGCGCCCTACAGCCTCTCCGACTATCACGGCCGCACCCGCGTCGCCTACGTGAACAAGGGCATCGTCGGCATGTTCCGCGGCGTCGGCGTGCCGATCGGCTGCGCCGTCACCGAGGTGCTGATCGACAAGGCGGCGGCCGCTGCGAAAATCGATCCGGTCGAGTTCCGGCGGAAGAACTATCACCGCGAGGACGCCTATCCGCTGACCAGCGTCGGCGGCTATCACGCCTATCATATGTCGCTCGAACGCTGCCTCGATGCGTGCACCGGGATCATGGACTACCCGGCGCTGCGGACCGAGCAGGCGGCGCTGCGCGAAAAGGGCGTCTATCGCGGCATCGGCGTCGCGACCTTCGTCGAGGCCGCCGCGTTCGGGCCCATCTATTACGGCCCTTCGGGCGCACGCGTTTCCACCCAGGACGGATGCACCGTGAAGCTGGAGCCGTCGGGCGTCGTCCGCTGTAACACCAGCGTCACCGACCAGGGGCAGGGCACGCTGACCGGTATCGCGCAGATCGTCGCCGACGAGCTCGGCATCGGCATGGACAGGATAGAGGTCTTGGCCGGCGACAGCGCGACGACCCCCTACGGCGGCGGCGCGTGGGCGTCGCGCGGCATGACTATCGGCGGCGAGGCGGCGCTCAGGGCGGGCCGCGCGCTGAAGGAGAACATCCTCGATCTCGCCGCGACCATCCTGCAGACCAGCGCGGAGACGCTGACGCTCGCCGGCGGCGAAGTGCGCGACAAGGAGACCGGCGAGGCGCGCATGGATCTCGCCGAGATAGGCCGCATCGGCTACTACCGCCAGGACACGCTGCCGCCCGGCACCCAGCCCGAACTGATGGTTACCCGCCATTTCGTGCCCGACGCGGCCTATTACGTCGCCAACGGCGTCCACGGCGCGCATGTCGAGGTCGATATCGAGACCGGGTTCGTCAATATCCTCGGCTGGTGGGTGGCCGACGATTGCGGCCGCGTTATCAACCCGCTGCTGGTCGACGAGCAGATCCGCGGCGGCGTCATCCAGGGCATCGGCAACGCGCTCTACGAGCACACCCAGTACGACGCGGGCGGCCAGATGCTGAACGCGACCTTGGCCGACTACCTCCTGCCGATGGCGGGCGAGATGCCGGACATCAGGATCGCCCACGTCGAGACCCCGGTCCCCGACACGCAGCTCGGCGCCAACGGTATCGGCGAGAGCGGCACCATCGGCGCGATCACGGTGCTGTGGTGCGCCATCAACGACGCGCTAAGGCCGCTCGGCGCCGAAGTGACCAAGCAGCCGTTCACGCCGGAGCACATTCTGAATGTGCTCGCGCAAGCACAAGCGAGGGTGCGCGGCTGAGCGGCCCTACGCCGGGATCGTCACGCCCCCGCGCTTCACGCTCCACCCGTACAGCAGGATCATCATCGCGATCAGTGCGACCGCGCTGAGGCCGAGCGACCAGTGGATGCCGACCAGGCCGCCGCCGAAGCCGATGGTGACGCCGGAGAACGTCCGACAGCCGAGCGCGCCGACGTTGAACAGCCCGATGGCGCGGCCGCGGATTTCGGGCGGCGCGTGAAGCTGGGCGAGGGTGCGCGTCATCGAGTTGAACGACAGGTCGCAGAAGCCCGCCACCAGCAGCAGCGCGAACGACAGCCAGTAAGACGGCGAGATCGCGAACAGGAAGACCGCGCCGCACCAGACCATTGCAAGGTAGAAGGCGCTTCTGGGCTTCGCGGGCATCAGGTTGCGGGCCTCGAGGACGATGCCGGCGGCCAGTGCGCCGGCGGCGGTCGCGCCGTAGAGCATGCTGTATCTGAGTTTGGCGAATTCGTCGTTCTGGATGCTGTCCGCCGCGATGCCGAGCAGGTCGGCGGCGAACTGCGGCATCTGCGGCTCGAACGCGTTGCCGACGAAGGCGGCGGCGACGCCGGTCAGCAGCGTCATCGAGAAGACGATCGGGATGTTGGCGACGCGGCGCGTCGTGTCGATCATCTCGACGAAGCTCTTCATCGGGGCGCCCCGCGCACCGTCGGTATGGACGCGTGCGGGATTGCGGATCAGCCACAGCGTCAGCGGAAGGTAGATCAGGATATTGATGAAGATCGCGACCGTGGGGCCGAACAGCACCAGCATGCCGCCGCCGATGGCGGGGCCGAGCAGGAGCCCGAGCACGCGCGAGGTCGCGATCAGGCGGATCGCGCTCTGAAGCTGCCGTTCGCCGACGATGTCGTGGATCAGCACCTGGCCGGCCGGCGCCCACAGCACGCCCGCCATGCCGTGGACGATCAGGAGGACGACGGCGTGCCATTTCTCCAGCGCGTCGGTCGCGAACAGGACGCCCCAGCCGAACGAGACCAGCATGAACAGCCCCATGCCGATCTGGATGATGCGGCGCGGATCGAACCGGTCGGCGAGCCCGCCTGCCCAGATCGAGAACAGGATGAACGGCACCCAGTGCGCGATGACGGCGAAGCCCGCCAGCGACGGCGACTGGAACTTCTCGAAGATGATCCAGTAGCTGATGACGTGCTCGATGCTGTCGGCGGTCATTGCGAGCGCGGCGCCGATCAGGTACATGCGCGAGGCGGGCGTCCGCAGCGCCGCGTAGGAGCGGGGATCGGGCCCGGTCTCTGCAGGCCGGGAAGGAGAGTCGGTCATGGGCAGCGTCGTGTCCTCAGGCGGACCGAAGCTGCCGCTCCAGTTCCGCTATCAGTGTCGGAAGATCGTCGAGCTTCTCCGCGGCGCCGAAGAGATAGTTGTCGGGCCGCCTGACCAGGACATCGCATCCGAGATCGTCCATCAGGCCGGAGAAGTATCCGGAAACGTCTTTTAGCGCGCCGTCCGCGTCGCCGAAACGGGCAAATTTGCCATTCAGCTTTGCCCAGAACGCAAGGCCGGCCTCCGGCAGCACGGAGTCCGGGGCTTCCCCGCGCGCAATGATCGTAAAGCCCGTGCCGACGATATCGTCGAACGGGCCGTCTCCGTCGGGCCCGGATACGACGCCCTGGCCGCAGGCCTTGCCGCCGTGCGGGCCCGTCACGAGACCCGCTTCGAGCCCCGGCACGCGGAAGGCGATCAGCTTCTTTTCCGACATTGCGCCCTCGTTCGCCGTCTGCATCGCGCGCAGGAAGTCGTTGCGCTGGCGGACCTTTTCGGGATCGCGCTCGTTGACGTTCTGGCCGACGCGCATGCTCTCGACGATGGTCGCCCGCGCGTTCGGGCCGCGTTCGGCTTCGTAGCTGTCGAGAAGGGCGTCCGCCGCGAGGCCGTCGAGCACGAGGGCGAGCTTCCAGGCGATGTTGTGCGAATCCCGGAAGCCGGAGCACATGCCCTGCGCGAGGAACGGCGGCATCTGGTGCGCCGCGTCGCCCGCAAGAAAGACGCGCCCCTGCCGCCAGCGCTCGGCGATCAGCGAGCGGAACTGGTAGTGCGCGACGCGGACGAGTCCGAAATCGTCCTCGGTGCCGCCCTCCGGACGGTCGAGGCGGCGCCACACGCTGTCCGGCTTCACGGCGTCCTCCGGCCGTTCGCCGTCGAAGATCATGAACGACCAGCGCCGGTGGTCGGGGCCCATCTGCATCGTCATGCCCGGCTGTTCCGGCTCGCAGAACTGGCGGAGTTCCGGCCGGCCGCCGCGGCCGCGCTTCTGCTTGCCGTCGATGACGAGCCAGGCCTGATCGAAGCCGAGATTTTCGTACTCGATGCCGAGCGCCGCCCGCACGAAGCTGTTGCCGCCGTCGGCCGCGACCAGATAGCGGCCCCCGAAGGCGCGCTCCGCGCCGGTGTCGTCGGTCGCCGTCACTGTCACGGACGTTTCGTCCTGCGCGACCGCCGTCATCGTCCAGCCCTGGAAGACGTCGATCGTTTCCAGCGACTTCGCGAGGATGTCGAGTTCGGCCTCGAACGCCGGCTGGTAGATCGACGTCATCTCCGGCCAGCCGTGGGTTTCCATCTCCGCGACGCGGTTGGACAGCAGGACCTCGTCATGGTGGGAGAGCTCGTAGGTCGGCAGGAAGTACGTCGCCGGCAGGATGCGCTCGGCGATGCCGATTTCCTGGAACATCCGGAGCACGTCGTCGTGGACGATGCCCACGCGCGGCAGATTGTAGAGCGTCTTGTAGCGCTCGATCACCGCGACGCGTTTTCCGGCGCGCCCCAGCAGGATGGCGGCCATCATGCCGGTCGGCCCGTATCCGCCGATGAGAACGTCGTACATCGAGATAGTCCCTTTTGATACGATCCGGGAAGAGTGCCGTGCCCGTCGCCGGATGTGAAGCCGTTTTTCCCCGCGCCCGAATGCGCTAGAAACGGCAAATCGGAGGAAACCGCTTCATGACCGATATTTTCGACTACGTCGCCCGCCAGTACGGCAAGCAGGGGCTGGCGCAGAAGGTTCTCGATGCGCTCGCGGGCGAGGGGATCGATATCGACAACCTGAAGACCGCGGATCTCGCGAACGTCGACCAGTTCCACACCCGCGGCATGGCCGCGACGCGGGAACAGGGCGATCTCGCCGCGCCCGAGGCCGGCATGACCGTGCTCGATATCGGCTGCGGGGTCGGCGGGCCCGCGCGGTTCCTGGCGGAGACCTACGGCTGCCGCGTTTCAGGCGTCGACCTGACGCCGGACTATATCGAGGTCGCGCGCGTCCTGTCCGAGCGCTGCCGCATGACCGACGTCACCGATTTCCGTGTCGCCAACGCGCTCGACCTGCCGTTCGACAATGGGGCGTTCGACCTGGTGTGGACCCAGAACGTATCGATGAACATCGAGGACAAGGCGGCGTTCTACGGCGAGATATGCCGTGTCCTGAAACCCGGCGGTCGGCTGGCATCGGCCGAGGTTGCCCGCGGCACGGCGCCGCCGACCTATCCGCTCCCCTGGGCGCGCGAACCGGCGATCGATTTCTCGTGCTCCGCAGCGGACATGCGGGCCGCCATCGAGGGTGCCGGCCTTGAGGTGACGGAATGGCGCGACAACACGGCCGAGGCCGTCGCCGTCTTCCAGAATCCCAGCCAGCAGGCGCGGCGCGGCAAGCTCGGCGTGCCCCTGATCGCGGGCGCGGACTTTCCGCAGCGCTCCAACAACCTCGCGCAAGGCATGGCGGACGGGGCGTTCGTGAACCTGATGTTTGCGGCGGAGAAGCCTGGCGTCTAGGCCGCGCCGGCGAACCGCTCCAGCAGCCCGCGCGCCTTCCCGATCATTGGGCGGTCGAAAATCCCGCTCTCGAGGTTGAGCGCCTGCGCCGTCCGCATCGGGAAAAGAATTTGATTGAGACTTGCCGCTCTCGCTTTAGTGTCGGGTCCGGTCAGAACGGGGGGTAACGATGATCAGGACGTCCATCTGTGAACTACTCGGAATCGAGTATCCGATAGCGTTGGGCGGTTTGGGCGGAGGTTTCACGCAGCCGGAGATGGTTGCCGCCGTCAGCGAGGCAGGTGGATTCGGTGCCCTCGGCTGCCACGGTATGTCGGCCGAACAGGTCGCTTCGGCCGCCGCAGCAATCCGTCAATTCACCGGGAAACCCTTCGCCCTCAATTTTCTGTTGTTTACCGTAGATGACGAAGCGTTTGCCCAGGCCTTGGCGCAAAAGCCGGCGGCGATCGCGCTGGCTTGGCCGCGCGGAGATCAAGACCTGAAGCCCTATATCGATCGTTCGCACGAAGCCGGATGCAAAGTGACTTTCATGGCGGGCAGCGTAAGCGAAGCGGTGCGCGGGGTTGAGGCCGGGGCTGACGTAATCGTAGCGCAAGGTTCCGAGGGCGGCGGGCATGTCGGCTGGATGGCATCGATGGTGTTGGTTCCGATGATCGTCGATGCCGTTTCACCGGTTCCGGTACTGGCGGCCGGCGGTTTCGCCGATGGACGAGGTCTCGCCGCGGCATTGGCTCTGGGAGCTGACGGAATTTTGTTGGGTACCCGCTTCTTGGCCAGCGAAGAATCGCAGTTACATTCCAACTTCAAGAACGCCATTCTTGAAAGCGACGGTCATGACACGGTCCTGACGGAAATTCCGGACCTCGCCTCCGGCTCCGTCTGGCCGGGAGCAATGTCGCGCGCCAGGCGAAATGCGTTCATCGAGCGTTGGATGGGGCGCGAATGGGCAATCAGGCAAAGCCAGTCGCAAGTGAACGCGAGCGTAATCGAAGCGAGAAAGAGCGGCGATGCAGACAACGCTCCTCTGTCTTTCGGTCAGGACGCCGGCCTGATCACTGAAATCCTGCCGACACGGGAAATCGTTCGCCGTATTGCCGAAGAGGCGGAACAGATCGTTCGTTCGAAACTGCCGAAACTTACGGAATAACCTTCAGAGGCGTTTCCGGCCGCGGGCGGGTCAGGATTTCGATGTCCCACCGCCTGCCGCGAACCGATCCAGCAATCCGCGCGCCTTCCGGATCATGGCGCGGTCGATCATCTTGCCCTTGAAGTTGAAGGCGCCGGCGCCGCCGGCTTCCGCTTCCTCGAATGCGGCGATCATCTCGCGGTAGTAGTCCAGCTCGGCGTCGGTGGGCGTGAAGACGCGGTGGACCGGCTCGATCTGGCGCGGATGGATGACCGTCTTGCCGCGATAGCCCAGGCGGCGCGCGTTCTCGCAGTCCCGGATCAGCCCTTCCTCGTCGTCGAGGCCGAGAAAGACGCCGTCGAGCGGCTGGTCGATGCCGGCCGCGCGCGCCGACAGCAGGATCTTCGAGCGCGCATAGAGGATTTCCGTGCCGTCGGGCGACCAGCCCGCGCCCAGGTCCGTCTGAAGGTCGCCGTCCTGCGCCGATCCGACGATGACCGACGAGACGCGCGGCGAGGCGGTCAGGATCTCGTAGCAGAAATGCACCCCGAGGGCGGATTCGATCATCGGGACGATCTCGGTCGCGCCGGCCTCGATGCCGCGCTCGGCCTCCAGCCGGTCGATCTCCGCCGCCGTCCACGCGATGTCGTCCGCTGACTGCGCCTTCGGCAGCACGATGCCGTCGACCGCGGGCCGGATCACGGCGTCGAGGTCGGCGGCGGTCTCGTCCTTGCCCGCATCGACGATGCCGTTGACGCGGATATAGCGGGGCAGGGCGCGGTCGCCGGAGAGCGCGTCGGCCAGCATCGAACGCGCGGTCGGGCGTTCCGCCGCGGGCACCGAGTCCTCGAGATCGTAGAGGAGGCCGTCGGCGCCCGATCCCGGGGCTTTTTCCAGCATCCTGTCGCGGTGGCCGGGGACGAAGAGGAGCGATCTTACGGGGTCCATGTGCGTGCCTGTTCGGGTTGGGTCAGTCCGCCTTCGGACGGCTGTCGACGATGCGGCGCAGCTTGAGGGACTCGCGCTGGTCGTAGAGCGTGCCGCGGCCAACGAACTGGACCGTCGGGCGCATCGAGACCGCGTCGCGCAACTCCTCGGTGATGCGGTCGCGCAGCGAAGCGTCTTCGGCAAGCTCGACGCGGACGATCATATCGTCCATCGCGCCCGGCCGGTCCTCGCGCGTGAATTCGATCTGGCAGTCGCCGACGCCGGGCAGCTTCGACAGGTAGTCGAGGACCACGTCGGTGTTCACCAG